>NZ_JAGQCS010000008.1 GCF_024346315.1 Cyanobium sp. ATX 6F1 | reverse complement strand
AGATGGGATAGAAGTGCAGGCCGATGGCGTTGCTGGAAGGAACGACAGCGCCGGAGATGATGTTGTTGCCGTAAAGCAGGCTGCCGGCAACGGGCTCACGGATGCCGTCGATGTCGACGGGGGGAGCGGCGATGAAGGCAACGATGAAGCAGGTGGTGGCGGCCAGCAGGGTGGGGATCATCAGCACACCGAACCAACCCACGTAGAGGCGGTTGTCGGTGGAGGTGACCCACTCACAGAACTGGTTCCAAGGAGTAGCGCCGGAGCGCTGCTGGATGGTGGTGGTCATAAGAGCGAGAGGGTTGCCCCCGTAAGGGGACGGTTAGGTAGGACGGCACCCGGGGCGGGCGCTGCCTGGGGAAGTGTAACAGAACATTGCGCGATGTGAGGAAAGCTTGAGGGTAAGGATCGGGCGAGGGGGTCGCCGGGGCGGTTGTCCCCCCGGCCGCTGCGGCCGGCAGCGCTGGCGGAGTTGTTAGCGTCCAAGCTCGCCTGAGCGCTCGGATGTCGCCGATCGACCCGGCCCAGCGGGTGCTGATCATCCGCCTGCCGTGCAACCCGATCTTCCCTATAGGCCCGGTCTACCTGGCCGACCACCTTCACAAGCGTTTTCCGGAGCTCCCCCAGCGGATCCTGGATCTGGCGGCTCTTTCGGCGCTGGATGTGGAGCGGGTGCTGCTGGCCACGATCGAGGCCTTCCGCCCCAGCCTGCTGGTGTTCTCCTGGCGCGACATTCAGATCTATGCCCCGGTGGATGGCCGCAGTGGCAACCCCCTGCAGCACTCCTTCGAGGTCTTTTACGCCGCCAACCCCCTACGCCGGCTGCGCGGAGCCCTGGGGGGCCTGCGGCTGATGGCAGCCTTCTATGGCGAGCTCTGGCGCAACCTGCGCCTGGTGCGCCGGGGTCTGCGGCGCGCCCGCCGCTTCCATCCCGGGGCCAAGGTGGTGATCGGCGGCGGGGCGGTGAGCGTCTTCTACGAGCAGCTCGGCCAGAAGTTGCCCCGGGGCACGGTGGTGTCGGTGGGCGAGGGGGAGCCCCTGCTCGAAAAGCTGATCCGGGGCGAAAGTCTTGATAGCGAGCGCTGCTTCGTGGTCGGGGAGCCGCCGCGGCCGGGGCTGATCCATGAGCAGCCCGCGGGCCTGGTCAAGACCGCCTGCGATTACCCCTACATCGCCTCGATCTGGCCCCAGCTCGACTGGTACCTCGATGGCGGCGACTTCTACGTGGGCGTGCAGACCAAACGTGGCTGCCCCCACAACTGCTGTTACTGCGTCTACACGGTGGTGGAGGGCAAGCAGGTGCGCGTCAACCCCGTGGAAGAGGTGGTGGCGGAGATGCGTCAGCTCTATGACCGTGGCGTGCGCGGCTTCTGGTTCACCGACGCCCAGTTCATCCCGGCGCGCCGCTACATCGAGGACGCCAAGGAGCTTCTGCGGGCCATCTCAGCCGCCGGCATGGGCGACATCCACTGGGCCGCCTACATCCGCGCCGACAACCTCGATTCCGAACTGGCGCAGCTGATGGTGGCCACCGGCATGGACTACTTCGAGATCGGCATCACCTCTGGCTCCCAGGAGCTCGTGCGCAAGATGCGCATGGGCTACAACCTGCGCACCGTGCTCGAGAACTGCCGCCTGCTGGTGGCGGCGGGCTTCCGCGCCCAGGTCTCGGTGAACTACTCCTTCAACGTGATCGACGAGCGGCCGGAGACCATCCGCCAGACCATCGCCTACCACCGCGAACTGGAGCAGATCTTCGGCGCCGCCAACGTGGAGCCGGCGATCTTCTTCATCGGCCTCCAGCCCCACACCCACCTGGAGCAGTACGGCTTCGAGCAGGGGCTGCTCCAGCCCGGCTACAACCCGATGAGCATGATGCCCTGGACGGCCCGCAAGTTGCTCTGGAACCCGGAACCCATGGGGCGTGTGTTCGGCCGGATCTGTCT
This sequence comes from Cyanobium sp. ATX 6F1, assembly GCF_024346315.1. Taxonomy (NCBI): domain Bacteria; kingdom Bacillati; phylum Cyanobacteriota; class Cyanophyceae; order Synechococcales; family Prochlorococcaceae; genus Cyanobium; species Cyanobium sp. ATX 6F1. Next base: position 152,205 of record NZ_JAGQCS010000008.1, on the reverse strand, counting down.
GGAGGCCTTCGATCAGGGGGGGCAGGATTTCGGCCGCACGGTGATGGCGCTGCTGGAGCGCGACTACGGGGTGGCGCCCCTTGATGAGGCTCTGTCGGCGCCGGTGGAGGGTCGGCGCGCCCTGGCCACGGCCGTGCGCTGAGAAGGTTTAGGCATTCAGCAGCGTGACCCGGCCGGTGGCGATGTCGTAGACGCTGGAGCGGATCGTCAAGCGGCCTTCGCTCACCGCCTGGCGCACCAGGTCGCTCTTGGCGCTGAGCTGTTCGGCGGAGCGCCGCGCGTTGCGGGTGATCGCCTGCTGGAGGTCATCGCCGGGCTGCAGGCTGGCGCGAATCGGCGCCACCAGTTCGCTCAGCAGAGGCGTGAGTGGATCGGAGGCCAAAGCGGCCGTCACCGCTCCGCAGCCGCTGTGGCCCACCACCAGGGCCAGGGGTACCGCCAGGTGATCGATGGCGTACTCCAGGGAGGCGATGGCGTCATCGAAGGCGGTGTTGCCGGCGCTGCGGATCACGAACAGATCCGAAGGGGCCGCATCGAAGATCCATTCCGGGGCCACGCGTGAATCGGCGCAGGCCAGGACCACGGCCCAGGGGGCCTGACCGCCCACCAAGGTGGAGGCAGGCGTGATGCAGTTGTGGCGCCAGAGGTGGTTGAGGGCCCGGCTCCGGGCCAATGGGGTGGTGGCTCGGTCGGCCTGGCTCCAGGCGGCGGCGAAGCGGGCGTTGCCATTGATCAGGGCCTGGAGGGGATCCGCCGGCCGGCAGATCGCCAGGGCATCGCTGGGATCCTCGGCCCCTGCCGCGTCCGCCAAGGCGAACACACCGGCCACGGCCAGGGCGCTCTGGCCAAGAAGCCATCGCCGGCGGGTGATCAAGGGGAAGCCTGGATGGGCTTTGGATTCTCGCCCCACCAACGCCGGCGCACAGCCAACAAAGCAGCCAGCCCCAGCCAGCCCAGCAGACCCCCGATCGGGTTGGGGCTGGCGCCTCCAGGGCCCACCAGCCAGAGCGGTGCGCCGGGGGAGAGGCTGATCAGACCGCCCTGGAGCAGGAACCAGCCCCCCACCAGACCGCCATGGAGCCCGACGGCCCCCCAGAGCACACCCCCATCGGAGCGCCGTTGCAGGGCCAGGGCGATCCCCAAAAGCAGCAGGCCGCCCTTGAGGGCCAGCAGCGCCAGCCAGCCCTGGGCCAGGGGGTAGGGATGCACCAGGCTGAAGATCAGCGCTTGGGCCAGCAGGGCCCGCTGGCCGCCAAGACCCAGGGCCAACTCTCCCCAGAGCCAGCCGCGAAAGAGCAGTTCCTCTGCGAAGCCCACCCCCAGCATCAGGGCCAGGGCGTTGGCGAGCTGAGCAGGCGTGATCCCTGGGCCCGTGCGGGCCGCGCCGCCCAGCAGCAGCCCAGCGCACACCAGGGCCAGCAACAGAAGCGCCTTGAGCAGCCCGCGCAGCAGGGCCTGGAGGGCGGCCGGCAGGGGCACAGCCACCCCGAGCCGGCGCCAGGCCCGGGGTTCACCCCAGCGGCGCCGCAGCCAGGCGGGCAGGGTGAGCAGCAGCAGCGCGAAGCTCACCAGCGTGCCTGCCAGGTTCACCTGGTCGGGGCGCAGGCCCGGAGCCAGCAGGGCCAGGGGCCGAGCCAGCAGCCAACCGGAGAGAAGCAACAGCGGCAGGTAGCCCACCGCCAAAAGCCAACCTCCCGGGCGCCGCCCACCGCCATGGGTGACTGGCGCTGGCGGCGGGGTGAGCCCCATTCAGCCCTCGGGCTCGATCGAGCTGGTCAGCCCCTTGGCCTTGAGGCGTTCGCTGTAGAACTCCGCCGGCTCGATGTCACAGACGATCACCAGGCCGATGCCGGTGTTGTGGGCTTCGAGCATCACGGCGATGGCATCCTGCTCGCTGAGCAGGGGCACCACCTCCCGCAGGGTCGAGACCACGAACTCCATGGTGCTGACCGGGTCGTTGTGCAGCAGCACCTTGTAGCGGGGCGATGGCTTGCGCACCCGCTGAAGGTCCTTGTCGAGCACCGTCGCGCCGCCTGGGCTGCGGCTTGGCGTCTCCACCGCCATGGGGTTGAAGGCAATGACGTTCAAAGTCTGACAGCGGCGATGCGGGCCATGGCCTCCTCCACGTTGGCGCGGCTGTTGAAGGCTGAGAGCCGGAAGTAGCCCTCGCCGGCGGCGCCGAAGCCGCTGCCGGGGGTGCCGACCACGTGGGCCTCCTTCAACAGTTTGTCGAAAAAGCCCCAGGAATCGAGGCCTTCGGGTGTTTTCAACCACACGTAGGGGGCCTGCTCGCCGCCATAGACGCTCAGGCCTGCGGCCGACAGCTCCCTTCGGATGATCGCCGCGTTCTCCATGTAGAAGCCCACCAGGGCCTTCACCTGGGCCTGGCCCTCGGGGGAGTACACCGCTTCGGCTCCACGCTGCACGATGTAACTGACGCCGTTGAACTTGGTGCTCTGGCGGCGGTTCCACAGGCCCCAGAGCTCTACCGGTTCGCCCTGGGCCGTGGTGCCCGTGAGGCCCCGGGGCACCACGGTGAGCGCGCAGCGGGTGCCGGTGAAGCCGGCGTTCTTGGAGAAGGAGCGGAACTCGATCGCGCACTGGCGGGCACCCTCGATCTCATAGATCGAATGGGGTAGCTCGGGATCTGAGATGAACGCCTCGTAGGCGGCATCGAACAGGATCAGGGCGCCGTTGGCGAGGGCGTAGTCGACCCAGCGCTTCAGCTGGGCCCTGGTGGCCACGGCGCCGGTGGGGTTGTTGGGGAAGCAGAGGTAGATCAGGTCCACCTGGCCCTCGGGCAGGGGCGCGGTGAAATCGTTGGCGGCGGTGATCGGCAGGTAGGTGAGGCCGCCGTACTGACCGGCGCCGTCGGCGTCGCCGGTGCGCCCCGCCATCACGTTGCTGTCCACGTAGACCGGATACACCGGGTCGGTGACGGCGATGCGGTTGCCCTCGCCGAGGATGTCGAGGATGTTGCTGCTGTCGCACTTCGAGCCGTCGGAGACGAAGATCTCCTCGGCGCTCACGTCGCAGCCGCGGGCCTGGAAATCGTGCTGGGCGATCGCCTCGCGCAGCCACAGGTAGCCCTGCTCGGGGCCGTAGCCGTGGAAGCCCTCGCGGGTGCCGAGTTCATCCACGGCCGCCTTCATGGCGGTTTGGCAGGCCTCCGGCAGGGGTTCGGTGACATCGCCGATGCCCAGGCGGATGATCGGTGCTTCGGGGTGGGCTTCGCTGAACGCCTTCACCCGCCGGGCGATCTCGGGGAACAGATAGCCCGCCTTGAGTTTGAGGTAGTTGCCGTTGACCTGGACCACGGGGGTGCGACGCCGGTTCGGATGGGCGGCATCCTCCTATGGCGCCGCCCCGTCTGGCGGCCCCGGGAGGGCTGCCTAGCATCGGCGTCCGCCCTGCGGCCCTGATCCGATGACTGCCGCAGCCGCTCAGGTCCGCGCCGGTGAGCTGCCCGTGCCGTTCGAGCCGTTGGTGGATCGGGGCATCGCCAAACCCGGTCGCTACCTCGGCAACGAGCGCGGCGTCGAGCCGCGCGACTGGAGCGAGGCCTGGCCGGCGGCGCGGGTGCGCTGGTGTCTCACCTACCCCGAGCTCTACGAGGTGGGGGCCAGCAATCTCGGCCACATTCTTCTGTATTCGATCCTCAACGCCGTTCCTGGGCAGCTCTGTGATCGCTCCTACCTGCCGGCGCCCGACCTGGCCGCTCGGCTGCGGGAGCAGGGACAGCCCCTGTTTGCCGTCGAGAGCCGGCGGGCGCTGGCCGCCTTCGACCTGCTCGGCTTCAGCCTCAGCTACGAACTCGGGGCCACCAACATCCTCGAGATGCTCGATCTGGCGGGGATCCCGATCCGGGCCAGCGAGCGGGGCGATCGTCCCCTCACCGATCCGGCGGCCCCGCCGCTGATCTTCGCCGGCGGTCCCACCGCCACCAGCAACCCGGAGCCTTTCGCCGCCTTCTTCGACTTCATCGCCCTCGGCGATGGCGAGGAGCTCCTGCCGGAGATCGGCCTGGTGGTGGCCGAGGCCAAGGCGGCGGGCCTGGGTCGCCGCGAGCTGCTGCGCGACCTGGCCCAGGTGCCCGGGGTCTATGTGCCCAGCCTCTACGGACGCGGCCCCGATGGGGTGTCGATCGTGCCGCTCGAACCTGATCTTCCCAAGCGGCTGCTGCGGCGGGTGGCCACGCCGATGCCCCACTACGCCATGGGGCTTGTGCCCCACATCGAAACGGTCCACGACCGGCTCACGATCGAGATCCGCCGGGGCTGCACCCGCGGCTGTCGCTTCTGTCAGCCGGGCATGCTCACGCGCCCGGCCCGCGATGTGGAGCCCGAGGCGGTGATCGAGGCGGTGGAAACCGGCATGGAGCGCACCGGTTACAGCGATTTTTCGCTGCTCTCACTCAGCTGCTCCGACTACCTGGCCCTGCCGGCGGTGGGGGTGGAGCTGCGCAATCGGCTGGCGGAGCACAACGTCAGCCTGAGCCTGCCCAGCCAGCGGGTGGACCGCTTCGATTCCAACATCGCCCACATCCTTGGCGGCACCCGCCGCTCGGGCCTCACCTTCGCTCCCGAAGCCGGCAGCCAGAGGCTGCGGGACATCGTCAACAAGGGACTCACCGACGCCGAGCTGCTGCGGGGGATCCGCACGGCGATGGAGAACGGTTACCGCAAGGTCAAGCTCTATTTCATGATCGGCCTGCCGGGGGAAACCGATGCCGATGTGGTCGGCATCGCCAACACATGCCGGCAGCTGCAGCAGAACTGCCGTGATCTGGGGCGGCTGGAGCTCAACCTCACGATCAGCAACTTCACCCCCAAGCCCCATACGCCCTTCCAGTGGCACAGCGTCTCCACAGGCGAATTCCGCCGGCGCCAGGAGCTGCTGCGCCGCGAGCTGCGGGCGTTGCGGGGGCTGAAGACCAATTTCACTGATCCACGTCTTTCGGCGATGGAGGACTTCGTCGGTCGGGGTGACCGGCGGCTGGCGCCGGTGATCGAGGCCGCCTGGCGCGCCGGCGCTGGCCTCGATGCCTGGTTCGAGACGATCGAGCGCACCCACGCCGCCTGGACGGGTGCGATCGAGGCGGCGGGTCTGGGGGGCCGTTACCGGGCCCTGGAGTTGGGGAGCTGGTCGGCCACCGAAGCGCTGAGCGCCGCTGATCTGGCGGCGTTCTGCCGCCAGCCCCTGCCCTGGGATCACATCGACACCGGTGTCGACAAGGCCTGGCTGGCGGATGACCTGCAGCGGGCGCTCGCGGCGGTGGTGGTGCCCGATTGCTCCTTTGACGGCTGCAGCAGCTGCGGGGTCTGTGGCCCTGAGTTCGGCCACAACGTGGTGGTGCCGCCCCCGCCGATTCCAGCCCCTCTGCCGCCACGGGCGCCCGCCAGCGAGCGGCTGCAGCGGTTGCGTTTCCGCTTCGCCAAGACGGGGGATCTGGCCCTGCTCAGCCACCTCGATGGCGTGAGGATGCTGGAGCGCGCCCTGCGCCGCAGCGGCCTGCCTGTGAGCTTCACCGGTGGCTTCCACCCCCTGCCTCGCTTGGAGTTCGCCCTGGCGCTGCCCCTGGGGGTTGAGGCGGCTGGCGATTGGCTGGATCTGGAGATGGCGGCGCCCACCGCCCCCGAGGAGGTGCTCAGGCGGCTCCAGGCCCAGCTCCCGGCGGGGTTTCAACTGTTGTCGGTGCGCGAGGTCCCGTTGGGTGGCGCCAGCCTGTCCCAGGAGTTGGTCGCCTCCACCTGGAGCCTGGAGCTGCTGGATCCGGGCCCGGTCCCGCTGGGGTCGGCCGAATGGCAGCACGCCATGGAGGCGTTATTGGCCGCGTCCCAGTGGATCTGGCAGGACACCGACAAGAAGGGGCGTCCCCGGGAACGGGACCTGCGCCCCTACCTGGAGGAGTTGGCGTGTCTGGAGCCAGGGCCCACGGATCCCCAGGGCACGGTCCGTTTGCGCTACCACGCGCGGATTGATCCCCAGGGGCGCAGCCTGCGGCCGGAGCATCTGCAGGGCTGGTTCGCCGAACGGCTCGCGCGGCCCCTGGCCCTGGGCCGGCAGTGCCGCGAGCAACTGGGGTTGCGGGGCGAGAGCACCCCCGATCAGAGGCCCGTGCTAATTTGACTTCAAGACGGCAGAACGATTGCAGATCACAACCTGCAACCTGCCCTCCGGATCAGCTTTCTTGAATCCACCGTTCCAGAAAGCCGTTTCACTCGGCACCGTTTGGATTTTGGACGCGCAGCTCCTGCTTCTTGCGCCTCATTGATCGATCGAGGGCTCAGGCCATACCGATCGATCCGCTGCGCATGCGGGCTGTCCATTCCCTGGTCCCACCGGCCGTCTTGCTCTGCCGATCAGGCGGGGTTTTCGCAGTCGTCATACCGTCCGGCGTCCACTCTGAGCTTCTTTCCCGCAACGGTTCCCCAGTCCCTCCCCAGCGCCCTCGGAAGCAGCGCTGGGAGAGGGTCAGGTCCGCTTGCATTCCCTCCAGGGGATGTTCCCTCCCGCACGGCAGGGCTCCGCTGAGCCTCCCTCCCTTTCCTCCATGCCCCAGCAGATCGTCATCGCCGAGCAACTGCGCATCGCCGCAGTCCTCAACGACGACCGTGTTGACGAATTGGTCGTGGCCCAGGGGCGTTACCAGATCGGTGACGTCTACCTGGGCACTGTCGAAAATGTGCTTCCCGGCATTGATGCCGCCTTCGTCAACATCGGCGAAGGCGAGAAGAACGGCTTCATCCACGTCACCGACCTGGGCCCCCTGCGGCTGAAGAAGGGCGTCGTCGGCATCACCGAGCTGCTGGAGCCCCGCCAGAAGGTGCTCGTGCAGGTGATGAAGGAGCCCACGGGCACCAAGGGCCCCAGGCTCACCGGCAACCTCACCCTGCCCGGCCGCTTTCTGGTGCTGCAGCCCCACGGCCAGGGGGTGAACATCTCCCGCCGCATCGACAGCGAGAACGAACGCAACCGGCTGCGGGCCCTCGGGGTGTTGATCAAGCCCCCCGGCGCAGGTCTGCTGGTGCGCACCGAAGCAGAGGGGGTCAGCGAAGAGTTGCTGATCGACGACCTCGAGAACCTGCTGCGTCAGTGGGAGGGCATCCAGCTGGCGGCTGAAAGCGCCTCACCGCCGGAGCTGCTCAACCGCGACGAAGATTTCATCCACCGCGTTCTGCGCGACCTCTACAGCCCCGATGTGGTGCGCGTCGTGGTCGACAGCGCCGAGGCGGTCGGCCGCGTCAACGCCTTTCTGGGGGCCGACCAGGCCAACCTGCTAGTGGAGCACCACCGCGAATCCAACGAGATTCTCGAGCACCACAAGGTCAATGCGGCGATCCGCGATGCCCTCAAGCCCCGGGTCGATCTGCCGTCGGGTGGCTACGTGATCATCGAGCCCACCGAGGCGCTCACCGTCATCGACGTCAACTCTGGCTCGTTCACCCGTTCGGCCAACGCCCGTGAAACGGTCCTGTGGACCAACTGCGAGGCGGCGGTGGAGATTGCCCGCCAGCTCAAGCTGCGCAACATCGGTGGGGTTGTGATCATCGACTTCATCGACATGGAGTCGCGCCGCGATCAGCTGCAGTTGCTGGAGCATTTCACCCAGGCCGCCCGCGACGACACGGCCCGCCCCCAGATTGCCCAGCTCACCGAGCTCGGTCTGGTGGAGCTCACCCGCAAGCGCCAGGGTCAGAACATCTACGAACTCTTCGGCCGGGCCTGCCCCAGCTGTGGAGGCCTCGGCCATGTGGCCGTTTTGCCGGGCAAGGACACCCTCCAGCCCCTGGCCACCCTCACCGGTCTGGTGCGCTCCGCCGCCTCCGCCCGGGCCGAGGTGCTCAGCCCCTCCGCGGCCACGGAATCCTCGGGCCGCCGCCGCCGCGGCGGGCGTGGGGGCCGCGGCTCCAGCGACGGCTACGACGCCGGTGTCAACCCATTGCCCACCGCCTCGTTCAACAACTCCGACGAGTTCTCCGTCGTTCCGATCCTCACCTCGCTTGAGTCGTCAGCCAACGGGGGCAGCGCCAACGGCGGCTATGGCCATGGCGGCCCCTCCAATGCCGGCGGATCGGAGGGGGGGGGCAGCCGTCGGCCGGAACCTGACCTCGTGGTTGTGCCCATGGATCCCGAGCAGGAGCTTGTCTATGGCTGGCTCGGTCTCAACCCTGCCCTGCTCCTCGATCCCGTCCCAAGCACCGACAACCTGGTGGTGCGCGTGGTGCGTCCGGGCGACGATGCCGAGGCGGTGCTCGAGGAGGCCCGGCAGCAACTGTCCGCCAGCGGCCCCCGCCGCCGCCGCCGCCAACGCGGTGGTGGAGATGGTGCGGCCAACCAAGGTCGTGATGGTGCCACCGAGCCGTTCAGCGGTGGCGATCGCGCCTTCGAGGCCGAACGAGGCGCCTCCCCGGCGGCGCTGGTGGAGATCACCCCGCTGCCGGTGACCAGCTTCGAGCCCACCAGCGCCTACGGTGCCGCCGATTCCAATCTGGCCTCCGTGGTGATCGAACCCGCGGCCGCCCAGCCTTCGCTGCCGGCCTCCAACGGCGCGCCTGCCCCCTCCCGTCGCACCACCACCAAGGTGGTGCCCGCCGAGGAATCCGCCAGCGGTGAGGAAGGTACCGATGGGGAGCCCCGCCGCCGCCGCCGCCGGTCCTCAGCGGCCCGCTGAACGAAGCTCCGCACCCATCGCCATGGGATCCCGGTCTCTGTGCCGGGGTCGACGAGGTGGGTCGAGGGGCTCTGTTCGGTCCCGTTTTTGCGGCGGCGGTGGTGCTGCCTCAGGAGGCGATCGAGCCCCTTCAAGCCGCGGGCCTCACCGACAGCAAGGCGCTCACTGCCCGCCGCCGTCAGCTGTTGGTGCCGCGCATCACGGCCGCCGCCAGCGCCTGGGGGATCGGTCAGGCCTCGGCCCGGCAGATTGATCGGGAGGGCATCCGCGCGGCCACCGAGGCGGCCATGCGCCGGGCCCTGCAGCGGCTGGCGCTGACCCCGACCTTGGTGCTCGTGGATGGAGTTCTGCCCCTTCGGGGCTGGCCCGGTGAGCAACGCACGATCGTGCATGGCGACAGCCGCTGCGCCGCCATCGCCGCCGCCAGTGTGCTGGCCAAGGAGGCCCGCGATGCTCTGATCAAGCGGTTGGCCCAGCGCTACGCGGGTTACGGTCTGGAGCGCCACGTCGGTTATGGCACGCCCCAGCACCGTCAGGCCGTGCTGGGGCGTGGAGCCACCGACCTGCACCGCCACAGTTTCCTGGGCCGGTTGCTCAGTGGATCAGGCACCACTGCTCGAAATCTTTGAGCAGCTGCTTGCTCACCCGGGTCTTCATGCCCTTGAGCAAGCCCCCCAGCAGTGAGCCGCCGGTGGCGCTCAGCACCGAGGCCGGGATCAACTTCAGCAGCGGCGGCCTGCTGACGGTGACGCTCAAGGAGGCTTCCCCTTCCAGGGACCGGCCCGTGGCCATCAACCAGGAGCTCAAGCTGAGCTGGAACTCTTCGATCATCCCGAGGCCCACCAGTTGAGCGTCGATGGCCTCGATGGCGAGTCTTCCCGGAGTCGTTGTCGACTGAAGCTCCACCACCGGCTGGATCTGGAGTTGGAACACCTGCAGATGGGTGACCTCGTAGCGGTAGTGTCCCGTACCGAGGCTGGTCAGCTGAAGGGGATCGAAGAGGGCTTCGATGATCCGCCGCTCATCGGCGAGGTAATCGTTAAGCCGCTCGCTCTGTTCCCTCACCGGGATCACCAAGTGCTGGGAGGCGCTGAAGGTCAGGTTCATCGCCTGAAGGTCGGCGCGGCATGATCCTATCGACCTGAGTCCTGGCCCTCCCCATGCGCCTCGCCTTTCTTGGCCCCGTCGGCACCTACGGCGAACAGGCCGCCGTGCGCCTGGCGGAGCTGAGTGGGGATGTCAACCCGGAGCTGGTGCCCCAGGCAGGCATCCGGGCCGTGATCCAGGCGCTTGCCCGGGGCACCTGTGACGCCGCCGTGGTGCCCGTCGAGAATTCCGTGGAGGGGGGCGTCACCGCCTGTCTCGATGCCCTCTGGGAGCATCCGGAACTGGCGGTGGTTCACGCCCTGGTGCTGCCGATCCGCCATGCCCTGCTGGGCAGCGGTCCGATCAGTGGGATCAGCGAGGTGCTCTCCCACCCGCAGGCACTGGCCCAGTGCAGCCAATGGTTGGGCGATCACCTGGGCGGGGCCCTTCAGCTCCCCACCAGCTCCACCGCCGAGGCGGCCCGGATGGTCTCCGGCAGCCGTTTCCGTGGTGCCGTGGCCTCCCTGGAGGCGGCCCAGCAGCATGGTCTGGAGGTGCTGGCGTACCCGATCAACGATGTGGCGGGCAACTGCACGCGCTTTCTGATGTTGCGCCGCGGAGAGCGGGGCCTCGATGGCCCCATGGCCAGCCTCGCCTTCTCGCTCCATGCCAACCGTCCGGGTGCGCTGCTGGAGGCCTTGGGCTGCTTCGCCGACCGCTCGCTGAACATGAGCCGGATCGAATCGCGGCCCTCGAAGCGGGAAATGGGCGAGTACATCTTCTTCGTTGATCTCGAGCCGATCGAGGGTCGCCTGGCCCTGGAGCAGGCGATTCAAGCGTTACGCCCGCTCTGCCAGCACCTGGCGCTGTTCGGCGCCTACCCGCTCACGAACCTGGCCGGCCCTGAGGAGGACACGGCCTGAGGGGCGTTCGGAACCCGGTGATTCAGTCGGCCTTGCGCAGCCGGAACACCCCGAACTGCATCAGTCCGGTGGCGAAGGCCCAATGCATCAGCAACAGGGTGGGGATTTCCCTGAGCCCCTTGAGCACGGCGCTGGGACCGAGGCCCAGGACGGCGCTGGGGCGGCGCACCCCTTCGAGGATCGAATCGATCCAGGAGGGCAGGGTGACAGCGCTCCAGTCGTCGGTGCCCACGGCCGCCGCTGATCCCAGGTGCTCGCTTCGCTCCAGGTGACGCCGGAAGCCATTGATGCTGGCGAATTCCGGGTGGGCCCATTGATCGAGCAGCTGGCGCAGCACCCAGCGCTCGGTGGCCGTGGTGGCTTGGAGCGCGGGATCGCGTCGGTTCCAATCGGCCACAGCCAGGAGACCACCTGGCCTGAGCACCCTCAGCAGCTCATCGGCGTAGCGCTGCTTGTCGGCCATGTGGGGCCCTGCCTCCACGCTCCAGACCGCATCGAAGCTCCCATTGGGAAACTCGAGCGCCAGGGCATCCATCAGCTCGAATCGGCAGGACAGTCCGCTGGGGGTCAGGGACCTGGCCCGCTCGATCTGGCCCGGGCTGATGCTGATGCCCACCACCTGGAAGCCGTAGTCACGGGCCAGGATCCTGGCGCTGCCACCGATGCCGCAGCCCACATCCAGCAGCGTGCTGCCAGGGGGTAGTCGATCGAGGCCGCTCCAGCGCACCAGGGCATGGACGAAGTCCTCCTTGGCGCGGCGAAAATCCACCCGGCGGGGGGGGCTGCCGTAGTGGCCCAGGTGCACGTGCTCGCCCCAGAGGCGCTCAAGCAGCTGGTCGTCTGTCCAGCGGTCGTAGGCCTCCGCCACCGTGGCCGAGCTCTGGAACTGGCGGCCGTGGCGTTGCCACAGCCACAGCGCCAGGGCCAGCGCCAACGCGAGCAGCAGCATGGCCAGCAGGACCTGCCCAGGGAACGCCAATCGCTTGCCTCAGTCGGGGACGGAATCGCCCAGATCCTTGAAGGTGTCCTTCAACACGGTGCGGGCGGCGAGCTGGCGACGGGTGCGATCGAGCAACTCGAACTCCAGCCGCAGCCGTTCACCGGTGTCGGTGATTTCCAGCAACGCCTGCTGGTGGTCGGCCACGGGACCACCCAGGTGGGAGCCGATCCAGAAGGACAGTTCCCGGGGCAGATCGGGCAGGTCGCTGGGCAGGGGTGTGATCTTGCCGAAGAGCTTGCCGGTGAGATCGACCACATCCTGCAGGGCCTGGGTCACCTCCGTAGCGAGCTGCTGGAGATCGTTGTGGCTTTCAGCGGTTTCGTCTTCGATCCAGCTCACCAGGGCCACCCGGAACGGGGCTTCCCGCACCACGTCGAGCACCCGAAAGCGTTGCTGGCCCAGGGTGACGATGTTGCTGCGGTCGTCGTCCTGGGTCTGGCACTGGAGGATCTCGGCGCAGCAGCCCACCTCGGCCATCCGCTGGGTCTGGGGATCCCACCGCACCACACCGAAGCGACGGTCGTTCTCCAGAACCGTGCTCAGCATCATGCGATAGCGCGGTTCAAAGATGTGGAGGGGCAGCACTTCCTGGGGGAAGAGCACCACATCCGGCAGGGGAAAAAGGGGAAGTTCCCTGACGGACAGTTCGGTCACGTGGTCACGCTGCGTGGCTGCAGGACAAAGGAATTGGGCCTGGAGTCAACCAGATGGGAGACCCTGACCAGGCCCTGATGCTAGGAACAATCCAGGCCTTGCAGGGCCGGAGCACGCCTCAGAGCTTCACTTCGATGTCGACGCCGCTGGGTAGATCCAGCTTCATCAGGGCGTCGATGGTTTTCGAGGAAGGGTTGTAGATGTCGATGATTCGCCGGTGGGTGCGAGTTTCGAAGTGCTCGCGTGAGTCCTTGTCAACGTGGGGCGAGCGCAGCACGCAATAGATCTTGCGCTTGGTGGGGAGGGGGATGGGTCCGATCGCCGTGGCGGCGGTGTGGTCCGCGGTTTCGATGATCTTTTCGCAGGAGAGATCCAGCATGCGGCGATCGAACGCCTTCAGGCGGATGCGGATCTTCTGCTGGGAGATGGAGGTGGACATGGGGATGGGAGAGAAGCGCGGGGGCGGCACGGCGGCGGTGGCTGCTGAAAGGAAGGGCAGCTGCCGGTCGGCTTGGATTGTCGAGGTGCTGGAAAAGGATCGATCGAAGCGGGGTGGGGATTGGCCCCACCCCGCAAGGCTAGATCAGCCTCACTCGAGGATCTTGGAGACCACGCCGGCACCGATGGTGCGGCCACCCTCGCGGATGGCGAAGCGCATGCCCTGCTCAATGGCCACGGGGCAGATCAGCTCGCCGGTCATCTTGATGTTATCGCCGGGCATGACCATCTCCACGTTGGTGCCGTCATCGGCGGTGAAGGCGGTGATCTGGCCGGTCACATCCGTGGTGCGGATGTAGAACTGCGGCCGGTAGCCAGCGAAGAAGGGGGTGTGGCGGCCGCCTTCTTCCTTCTTGAGCACGTAGACCTGCCCTTCGAACTTGGTGTGGGGCTTGATGGAGTTGGGCTTCACCAGCACCATGCCGCGCTCGATGTCTTCCTTCTGCACTCCGCGCAGCAGCAAGCCGACGTTGTCGCCCGCCATGCCTTGATCAAGCAGTTTGCGGAACATTTCCACGCCAGTGACGGTGGTTTCGCGGGTGTCCTTGATACCCACAATCTGGACGGTTTCGCCCACTTTCACCACTCCACGTTCGATACGCCCGGTGGCGACAGTGCCGCGACCAGTAATCGAGAACACGTCTTCGATAGCCATGAGGAAGGGCTTGTCGATTTCGCGCTCGGGCTCAGGGATCGACTCATCGACAGCGTTCATCAGCTCGTCGATTTTCGCCTCCCACTCGGCGTCGCCTTCAAGCGCCTTCAGGCCGGAGACCCTGATGACGGGGATGTCGTCGCCGGGGAAGTCGTAGCTGGTCAGCAGCTCACGCACTTCCAGCTCAACGAGCTCAAGGATCTCCTCGTCGTCGACCATGTCGCACTTGTTGAGAGCGACCACCAGAGCAGGCACGCCCACCTGCTTGGCAAGGAGTACGTGCTCCTTGGTCTGGGCCATGGGCCCGTCGGTGGCGGCGACCACGAGGATGGCGCCGTCCATCTGGGCGGCACCGGTAATCATGTTTTTCACGTAGTCCGCGTGACCGGGACAGTCCACGTGGGCGTAATGACGCTTGACGGTTTCGTATTCGACGTGGGCGGTGTTAATGGTGATACCGCGCTCACGCTCCTCTGGAGCTCCGTCGATTTGATCGTAGGCCTGGGCTTTCGCCATACCTTTCTTGGCCAGCACGTTGGTGATGGCGGCCGTCAGGGTGGTTTTGCCATGGTCAACGTGGCCGATGGTGCCGATGTTGACGTGTGGTTTGTTCCTTTCGAACTTCTCGCGAGCCATGATGAAAAAGAATCGGGGGGTGGATTTAGAGGGTGAAGATCAGGAATTGCCCTGATTCTTGGAGATGATGGCTTCAGCGACGTTCCGAGGGACTTCCTCGTAGTGACTGAACTCCATCGAGAAGATACCCCGACCCTGAGTCATGGATCGGAGCTGGGTGGCGTAGCCGAACATTTCGGCCAGAGGCACCTTGGACTGGACCTTGGACTGTCCATTGTCGATGGACTGGCCTTCGACCTGGCCGCGACGGGAGGAAAGGTCGCCGATCACAGAACCGAGATAGTCCTCGGGGATCTCGACTTCCACCTTCATCATCGGCTCAAGAAGTACAGGATTGCACTTCTTGACGCCATCTTTGAAGGCCAGGGATCCGGCGATCTTGAACGCCATCTCCGAAGAGTCCACATCGTGGTAAGAACCGTCCACCATGGTGACCTTGATGTCGATCATCGGGAAACCTGCGATCACGCCGGATTCGCAGGTTTCCTTCATGCCGTTTTCGGCAGGTCCGATGTACTCCTTAGGAACGATGCCGCCAACGATCTTGTTGACGAAGACAAAGCCTGAACCAGGTTCCCCTGGCCCCATTTCGATCACCACATGGCCGTACTGGCCTTTACCACCGGTCTGGCGGGCGAACTTGCCTTCGCCTTTGGCGCTGCCGCGGATGGTCTCCCGATAGGACACCTGGGGTGCACCGATGTTGGCCTCCACCTTGAACTCCCGCAGCATGCGGTCCACGAGGATCTCCAGGTGCAACTCGCCCATGCCGGCGATCACCGTCTGACTGGTTTCGGGGTTGGTGGAGACCCGGAAGGTGGGATCCTCCTCGGCCAAAGACTGGAGCGCTTTGGAGAGCTTTTCCATGTCGCCCTTGGTCTTGGGCTCCACCGCCACGGAAATCACCGGTTCGGGGATGAACAGCGATTCAAGGATGATTGGATCGCTCTCCACGCAGAGGGTGTCTCCAGTGGTGGTGTCCTTGAGACCGAGCACGGCGCCCAGATCGCCCGCCCGCAGCTCGTCCACTTCCTCGCGGTCGTCGGCCTTGAGCAGGATCAGGCGAGAGATGCGCTCTTTTTTGTCCTTGGTGGAATTGAGCACATAGCTGCCTTTCTGAAGCACACCGCTGTAGATGCGCACGAAGGTGAGCTTGCCGTAGGGGTCGGCCATGACCTTGAAGGCAAGGCCGCTGAACGGTGCGCTGTCGTCACAGGGACGGTTGGATTCGGTGCCATCGGGGAGCAGACCGGTGATCGGCGGCACATCGACCGGGGCCGGCAGGTAGTCGACCACGGCGTCGAGCATCAGCTGAACACCCTTGTTCTTGAAGGCGGAGCCGCAGAGGATCGGCACCAGGCCATGCTTGAGGACACCGACACGGATGCCTTTGATCAGCTGCTCATCGGTGAGTTCGCCGTTTTCCAAGAAGGCATCGATGAGTTCTTCATCGGTTTCGGCCACGACCTCCATCAGCTTGTTCCGCCATTGGGCGGCTTCCTCCTTCATGTCGTCGGGGATCTCCGATTCGATGATGTCGGTGCCGAGATCGTTGGTGTAGATGATCGCCTTCTGGCTCACCAGATCGATGATGCCCTTGAGATCGCCTTCGGCGCCGATCGGCAGCTGGATCGGGGCGCCTTTGGCTTTGAGGCGGTCCTTGATCTGCTCGACAACCTTGAGGAAATTGGCACCGGTGCGGTCCATCTTGTTGACGAACACGATGCGGGGCACGTTGTAGCGATCAGCCTGGCGCCACACCGTTTCCGACTGGGGCTGAACGCCACCGACGGCGCAGAAGACAGCGACAACCCCATCGAGCACCCGCATCGAGCGCTCCACCTCGATGGTGAAATCAACGTGCCCAGGGGTATCGATGATGTTGATGCGGTGATCCTTCCAGCTGGTGGAAATGGCCGCTGCAGTGATCGTGATGCCGCGTTCGCGCTCCTGCTCCATCCAGTCGGTGACGGCGGCGCCATCGTGCACCTCCCCCATCTTGTGGACGACACCCGAATAGAACAGAATTCGCTCGGTCGTGGTGGTTTTACCCGCGTCAATATGGGCGGCAATACCGATATTTCTGACACGTTCCAAAGGGTAGGCGCGGGCCACGGGGAGCTTCTCCGAAGGTTGTCAACTAAAATTGCGGAATTGATTCTACAGGGCAGCCCTGCAGAGGCCGGATCCTCGCTTGATCCGGCCGGTTGCGCTCAGTAGCGGTAGTGGGCGAAAGCCTTGTTGGCTTCTGCCATCTTGTGGGTTTCTTCGCGCTTGCGGACGGCGTTGCCGGACTCGTTGGCCGCATCCATCAGCTCGCCAGCCAGTTTCTGGGCCATCGAGCGACCGTTGCGGGCGCGGGAGAAGTTCACCAGCCAGCGCAGGGCCATGGCCGTGCCCCGCTCCTGGCGGACTTCCATCGGCACCTGATAGGTGGCACCACCCACCCGGCGGGCGCGCACTTCCACCAGAGGGGTGGTGTTGCGCACCGCGGTTTCGAACAGCTCAAGCGGGTCGGAACCGGTGCGGTCGTTGATCATGCCGAAGGCGTCGGAAAGGATCCGCTGGGCCGTGGACTTTTTGCCGTGCTTCATCAGCCGGGCCACGATCATCGAGGCCAGGCGGCTGTTGAACTGCGGATCCGGAAGAACCGGGCGCTTTTCGGCGGCATTGCGGCGGGACATAAACCTGGAGGCAGGGAGTCAGGAACGGGTGAGAGAAAAATGCTGGGGAACGGTCGAACCGGACTCAGCCCTTGGGAGTCTTGGCTCCGTACTTGGAGCGGGATTGACGGCGGTCCTTCACGCCTGCGGTGTCGAGGGTCCCGCGGATGATGTGATAACGGACACCGGGTAGATCCTTCACACGGCCGCCGCGGATGAGTACGACGGAGTGTTCCTGGAGGTTGTGGCCGATGCCGGGGATGTACGCGGTCACCTCGAATCCTGAGGTGAGGCGCACCCGGGCCACCTTGCGGAGCGCCGAGTTGGGCTTTTTCGGGGTGGAGGTGTACACCCTGGTGCACACGCCACGGCGTTCCGGGCAGGAGCGCAGGGCGGGGGACTTGGTCTTGCGGGTGAGGCGCTGCCGTTCGGTGCGGATCAGCTGCTGAATCGTGGGCATCGAGGGCCGGAGTGGGGGTCGGACGTCCGACCGTTTCGACAATCCGCCACCTTACTTTGTCGCCGTCCCACCCTCCCCTGATCGGCTGAAGGAGGCACCACAGACGCAGCAACGCACCCCGTCGCCCGGACGGATCAGAAAGCCGCCGCCGCTGAGATCCCCGCGGTAGTCGAGGTTCAGGCCGCTCAGGCGCGTCAGTTGATCAGCGGGGGCATGGAGCGTGATGCCGTCAGCCCGGGCCACGGGCACCCCTGCCAGATGGCCGGGGCGAATGCGCACCACCCAGCGCTCGCAGCTGCCATCCACCAGATCAAGGTGCATCACCCCCGGGGTGCCGGCCACGGCGGCCTGACGTCCAAGCTCCGCGGCGGCGGCCGCGCTCAGGCGCAGACTCTGACCCTTGGGCATGGCGGCATCAACGCAATCCACCCATTCTGACGGGCGGTGTTGGCCAGGTCCCTAGGGCGTCTGAAGCGCCAGGCGCCCTGGGGACCCGTTGAGTTGGGCGGTGCGTCGGGGGATCAGGCCCAGGCCGTTGTGGATCGAGGAGGCCACCCCACGGCCTTTGACGGTGTGGGTCCCGGCGATCACCAAGCCGGTGGAACTGCCACCGTCCAGGTTCAAGGCGTCCTTGAGGCCCATCTGCAGCAGGGCGAGGGCGGTTTCGCCCAGCGTCGGTCCTTCGTGGCCGACTCCCTGCAGGGTGATCAGCCAGAGCTGGCGCCCATCGCTGCCCACCACGGTGCGCGGGGCCCCCTGCTGGAGGAAGGTGGGGCTGAAACCCTCGGCCGTGCCATTGAGCACGAAGCGGCCCTCCAGCAGCAGCAGCGGCCCACCACCGATCACGAAGGGCTGCAGGCCGGTGGGATCCGTCGCTCGGCTGCTGAGCCGCAGGCGCTCGCCCACGCCCCAGGGCAGCAGCGCGCCCGCCCTGCCGATCAAAAGGATGTCATCGCCACCCAGGGGGATGCCCTCGCCGAGCTGCTGGGCTTCGAAGCGCTGCTGAACAACCCCGTTGTTGAGAATCAGACCCGTTTCGGCTCCGCTCAGGGACCGGTAGAACCGCCCCCAGTCAGCGGTGTAGCGGCTGATCCCCCGTTGGACGTAGCCGCTGTTGACACTGCTGATCGGCCAGCGCTGGCCATCTCTGTCAGTGAGGCTTTCATCGAGGCTCAGGCGGCCGAAGCGGGGCAGGTCCGCGTCCTGCCAGGCCATCACCCCCCGGTTGAGGATCGGGCCGGACAGCCAGCGGCCCCCATCGCGGACGGCGCCCAGGGGTAGCCGGTTGACCCGGTTGAAGTAGCCCCCATTGATGGCGACCACCGCCTGGTCCTGCTGGGCCAGCATAGGCAGGCTGGAGAGGCCCTGCATGCCATCGGGACGGGTGAGCGGCCGGAGATCCAAGGGGGTCCGGCGCGGATCCAGTCGCACGCTGCTGATCAGCAGGCGCCGCTGGCCCACGCTGCGCAGCTCACGGCTGAGCTGGACCCCTGAGCCCTGCAGGGCCAGCAGGCGCGGATCGCGAGGGTTCGCTTCCGTGGCCGTCTCCGTGGCCGTCGAGCTGCCGCTGCCACCACTGGGGTCCCCTTGGCTGCCCACGGCGACGACCGGCAGGTCGATCACCACCCGGTTCGGACCCCCCAGGGTGGAGATTCGGGTGCCCCCTGCGGAACGGCCGAGGGCCAGGCTGAGGCTGGCTGGTCCCTGACGGATCCCCAGGCCGAGGCGCTGAAGTTGCTGCTGGAGGCCGGCCGTGCTGGCCAGATCGAGGGCCAGCTGTCCATCCCCCTGGCGCAACCAGGTGGGCCCGCTCAGATCCAGCACCACCCTTCGGCCACCGTTGACATCGCGGGAGCGCACCCGCAGCAGTTGCGGTGGCGGCAGGCGCAGGCGCAGCAGGGGGCCCAGCCGCTCGGGCCTCGCTCCGGCCGCCAGCAGGGGACGCGACACCTCAATCGCCACCTCGTCTTGGAGGCTGCGCTGGGCGGCCGCCGGCACCCGCAGGCTCTGGCCGAACCAGTCCAGCTCCAGCTCGCCATCGGGGAGGCTGCGGCTTGAGAAACCCATCTGACCCTGGAGCACTTCCAGGGGGATCCAGAGCTCGGCGGGCTCGGGTCCCTCGCCGTCGAGCCAGCGCCAGCGGGCTTGCAGCCGCTGGCCGTTCAGCTCGATTCCCAGTCCTTCCTGGGCGCCGCGGAATCCTCTGCCTGGGGAGGGGAGCCTTTCGCCGCTGCGCTCGAGGGGCGGCGGTGGCGGTGGGGCCGGCGGCAGGGCCAGGCTCAACAGCGGCAGCGGAAAAAAGGCTGCCATTCGGCCCACGGTTCGTGAGCAGCAACTTAGCTCCGATCCATGGATGGTCTGGTTCACGGCCCATGGCGCCGTGGATGCAAGTCCCTAGGATCTGAATCTTCTAGATGCGGCCTGTCCCCTGGCGGGATTGTCCGCGGTTCCAGTTGGTGATCCCGGGCTATGCCACTTCCCTCCCGTCCCGCTTGGCCCCATTGCGACAGCCCTGCTCCGGCGGCGGTCGCTGGCGAAAAGGACGCCTGCGGGGTGGGGTTTTTGGCCCGCTTGAGCGGAGAGGCCAGCCACTGGATCCTGAGCCAGGCCCTGCGGGGCCTCGGCTGCATGGAGCATCGGGGCGGTTGCGGAGCTGACGGGGATTCCGGTGATGGGGCTGGCATCCTCTGCGGAATTCCCTGGTCCTTCCTGGAGGAGGTTTGGCCTGAGGTCGCCGCCGTTCCCCCAGGCCGCAGGGGCCTGGGCATGGTGTTTCTGCCCGCCGACCCGGAGCTGCGGGAGCAGGCCCGCCGTTTCTGCGACGGCGAGGCCCAGCGACTGGGGCTGCGCCCGGTGGGCTGGCGACCTGTTCCCGTCGATCCCGCCGTGCTGGGGCCGTTGGCCCGGACGACGGCACCGGTGATTGAGCAGTGGCTTGTGGAGGGGAGTGAGGGCGGCGATGCGCTCGAAGCCCTGTTGTTTCGCTGCCGCAGGCGCATCGGCGACCGGGCTCGGGAGGCCTGGGGGCCTGGTCCGGTCGACCTCTACTTCGCCTCGATCAGCGGCCGCACCGTCGTCTACAAGGGGATGGTGCGCTCGGAGGTGCTGGCCGCCTTCTACGGCGATCTCCGCGACCCCCGCTTCGAAGTCAGCTTCGCCGTCTACCACCGGCGCTTCAGCACCAACACCTTGCCCCGTTGGCCCCTGGCCCAACCGATGCGGCTGCTTGGCCACAACGGCGAGATCAACACCCTGCTGGGCAACCTGAACTGGGCCAAGGCGGCCGAATCCCACCTCGATGAGGTCTGGGGTGAGGCGGCTCCCGATCTCAAGCCCGTGGTCAACGACGCGTTCAGCGATTCGGCCAACCTCGACGCCACCCTGGAGCTGATGGTGCGCGGCGGCCGTCCGATCACCGACAGCCTGATGACCCTGGTGCCGGAGGCTTTCCGGCTTCAGCCCGAGCTGGAGAACCGCCAGGCCATCCAGGCGTTCTACGAGTACTCGGCCTGTGTTCAGGAGCCCTGGGACGGTCCGGCCCTGCTGGTGTTCAGCGATGGCCGCAGCGTTGGGGCCACCCTCGATCGCAACGGCCTTCGTCCGGCCCGGTACTGCGTCACCAACGACGGACTGGTGGTGATGGGCTCAGAAACCGGCGTGGTGGAGCTCGAGGAGAGTTCGATCATCGAAAAGGGACGCCTCGGTCCGGGCCAGATGCTGGCCGTCGATCTGGAGCAGGGTCGTCTTCTTTACAACTGGGATGTGAAGGCCGAAGCGGCCGAGCGCCATCCCTACGGCACCTGGCTGGCGGAACGCCGCCGCAGCCTGGCACCCCAGCCCTGGGAGGACGAGCGCCACCTGCGTGATCTGGAGCTGCTCCAGCTGCAGACCGCCGTTGGATTCAGCGCCGAGGACCTCGATCTGATCATCGAGGACATGGCCGGAGCGGGCAAGGAGCCCACCTACTGCATGGGCGATGACATCCCCCTGGCGGTGCTCTCCTCCAAGCCCCACCTGCTCTACGACTACCTCAAGCAACGGTTCGCCCAAGTCACCAACCCGCCGATCGACCCCCTGCGGGAAAAGCTGGTGATGACGCTGGAGATGAACCTCGGGCGCCGTGGTTCCGCCCTGCGGCCCCAGGCTGATGGTGCCCAGGTCCTGCACCTGAGCACGCCTGTGCTCAACGAGGCCGAATTGGCGGCCCTCCCCCAGCAGGGCCTGGCCACGGCCACCCTTTCGACTTTGATGCCCGTGCTGGCTGGTCCCAAGGGACTGGAGCAGGCGGTGGGCGAGCTCTGCCACGCCGCGGTGGAGGCGGTGCGCAGCGGCTCCCAGATCCTGATCCTCTCGGACCGTGCCGGGGGGGGCATCACGGCCGGCACCACCTACATCCCTTCCCTGCTGGCGGTGGGGGCCGTGCATCACCATCTGCTCGATCTGGGACTGCGGCTGCAGTGCTCCCTGGTGGTGGACACAGCCCAGTGCTGGAGCACCCACCACCTGGCCTGTCTGATCGGTTTCGGGGCCAGCGCCGTCTGCCCCTGGCTCACCCTGGAAACCACCCGTCACTGGTTGGTCCACCCCAAGACCCAGGCGCTGATGGAGCGGGGCAAGCTGCCTCCCCTCGATGCGTCCAGCGCCCAGGCCAACGTGCGCAAGGCCCTGGAAGACGGCCTGCGCAAGATCCTCTCCAAGATCGGCATCTCCCTGCTCGCCAGTTACCACGGGGCCCAGATCTTCGAGGCCATCGGCCTGGGGGCCGACCTGATCAAGCTGGCGTTCACGGGCACCACCAGCCGGGTGGCCGGCTTGAGCCTGCCGGATCTCGCCAGTGAAACCCTCGCCTTCCACGCCAAGGCCTTCCCGGAACTGAACCGCACCAAGCTCGAGTTCATGGGTTTCGTGCAGTACCGCACCGGCGGTGAGTTCCACCTCAACAGCCCGGAGATGGCCAAGGCCCTGCATGCGGCCGTGGCCGCTGGCCCCGGCTACGACCACTTCTCCACCTACAAGACCCTCCTGGAGCATCGGCCGGTGACGGCCCTCCGCGATCTGCTGCAACTGCGGCCTGCGCCCACGCCACTGCCCCTTGATCAGGTGGAGAGTGTTGAGAGCATCTGCGCGCGCTTCTGCACCGGCGGCATGAGCCTCGGGGCTCTCTCCAGGGAGGCCCATGAGGTGCTGGCCGTTGCTATGAACCGCATCGGCGGTAAGAGCAACAGTGGTGAAGGCGGTGAGGATCCAGCCCGCTACCACCCCCTCAACGATGTGGACGCCAGCGGCCACTCCCCCACCCTCCCCACCCTCAAGGGGCTGCGCAACGGAGACTCCGCCTGCTCGGCGATCAAGCAGATCGCCTCCGGTCGCTTCGGCGTCACCCCCGAATACCTGCGCAGCGGCCGCCAGCTGGAGATCAAGGTGGCCCAGGGGGCCAAGCCCGGGGAGGGCGGCCAGCTGCCCGGGCCGAAGGTGGATGCCTACATCGGCTGGCTGCGCAACAGCAAGCCCGGGGTGGCGCTGATCTCACCGCCGCCCCACCACGACATCTATTCGATCGAAGACCTGGCCCAGCTGATCCACGACCTGCACCAGGTCCATCCGGCCGCCAAGGTGTCGGTGAAGCTGGTGTCGGAGATCGGCATCGGCACGATCGCCGCCGGCGTGGCCAAGGCCAACGCCGATGTGATCCAGATTTCCGGCCATGACGGCGGCACCGGCGCTTCGCCCCTGAGCTCGATCAAGCACGCCGGCAGCCCCTGGGAGTTGGGTCTCACCGAGGTGCACCGATCCCTGCTCCAGAACGGTCTGCGCGATCGCGTGCTGCTGCGGGCCGACGGCGGCCTCAAGACCGGCTGGGATGTGATCCTGGCCGCCCTGCTGGGCGCCGAGGAGTTCGGTTTCGGCTCGGTGGCGATGATTGCCGAGGGCTGCATCATGGCCCGCGTCTGCCACACCAACAATTGCCCCGTGGGCGTGGCCACCCAGAAGGAGGCGCTGCGCAAGCGCTTCACGGGCTTGCCCGAGCACGTGGTGAGTTTCTTCCTGTTCGTCGCTGAAGAGGTGCGGCAGTTGCTGAGCGTGCTCGGTGTGGCGCGGCTGGAGGATCTGATCGGGCGCACCGAACTGCTCGAGCCCCGCTCCATCGCCCTGACCAAGACCCGCTCCCTCGATCTCTCCTGCCTGCTCGATCCGATCGCCGGGGCCGACGATCGCAGCTGGCTCCGCCATGCGCCCGTGGCCCATGGCAACGGGCCGATCCTTGAAGATGACCTCTTGGCAGACATCGACGTGATCGAGGCGATCGAATCCCATGGCCGGGTGAGCCGTTCGCTGGCGATCGTCAACACCGATCGAAGTGTGGGTGCGCGTCTGGCTGGCGAAATCGCCGCCCGCCATGGCAACACCGGCTTCCATGGGGCCGTGAACCTGCGCTTCAAAGGCGCCTCCGGTCAGAGCTTCGGGGCCTTCCTGCTCCAGGGCATGGAGTTGCGCCTGGAGGGTGAGGCCAACGACTATGTCGGCAAGGGGATCAATGGAGGGCGCATCGTTGTGGTGCCACCTCCCGCCGTCAGCGAGGCCGGCCGTCAGGTGATTCTCGGTAACACCTGCCTCTATGGCGCCACCGGCGGCGAGCTGTTCGCCCTCGGCCGCGCCGGTGAGCGTTTCGCCGTTCGCAACAGCGGTGCGCGCACCGTGGTGGAGGGCACCGGTGACCATTGCTGTGAGTACATGACCGGCGGTGTGGTGGTGGTGCTCGGCAGCACGGGCCGCAACGTCGCCGCTGGCATGACCGGTGGTGTGGCCTTCCTGCTCGATGAGCAGGGGGCGCTCTCCTCCCGGCTCAACGGCGAAACCGTCACGCTCCACAGCCTCGAGACCCCCGAGCAGGAGCGCTTGCTCAAGCCCCTGCTGGAGGCGCACCTGGAGCACACCGGGAGCTTGAGGGCGGCCGAGATCCTCGCCAACTGGCCCCAGTGGCGTGGTCGCTTCAAGGTGCTGGTGCCCCCCAGCGAAATCCTGACCGTGGGCCTGGGCCAGCGGGAACCGGTGGTCGCCTGAGGCTGTCGCCCCAGGGGTGCCGGCTTCAGCGGGGGTGTTCGCGCATCAGGCGCTGCACCTCGCCGGCGTGGTAGCTGCTGCGGGTCAGCGGTGAGCTGACCACCTGGAGAAAGCCCAGTTCGCCTTCACCGTGCCGCCGATAGGCGTCGAATTGCTCCGGCGTGGGGAAGCGCTGCACCGCCAGATGTCTGGGTCCGGGGGAGAGGTACTGGCCGATGGTGACGATGTCCACCTGATGGCGCCGAAGGTCGGCCAGCACATCCAGCACTTCGCCATCGCGCTCGCCCAGGCCCACCATCAACCCTGATTTGCTGTAAGTGCGCGGCCAGCCCTTACGCACCCGATCGAGCAGTTCCAGCGAGCGCTCGTAGATCCCCTGGGGGCGCACCGAGCGGTAGAGCCGCGGAACGGTTTCGATGTTGTGGTTGAGCACGTCGGGTGCCCCCGCCATCACGGCGGCCAGGGCCTCCCAGTTGCCGCAGAAATCAGGAATCAACAACTCGATCGTGGTGTGCGGGGAGCGTCGCCGCACCGCTTCGATGCAGGCCACGAACTGACGGGCACCGCCGTCGGAGAGGTCGTCGCGGTTCACCGAGGTGATCACCACATGGCGCAGGCCCAGGCGCGCCACCGCTTCACCGAGCCGAATCGGCTCGCTGGGGTCGAGATCTCGCACACTCTTGTCGAAGTCGATGTCGCAGTAGGGGCAGGCGCGGGTGCAGCCCGGCCCCATGATCAGGAATGTGGCGGTGCCGCCGGCGAAGCACTCGCCGATGTTGGGGCAGCTGGCCTCCTGACAGACGGTGTTCAGCTTCAGGTCGAGCAGCAGGTCGGCCACGGCCCCGATGCGTTCACGTTGGGGCGCCTTGACGCGCAGCCAGTCGGGTTTCAGCACGTGCTCAGGGGCTCCCCGGCGGATGGCGTTGGGGCAAGTCTCACTCTAGGAATCGTCGTCCCATGGGTGGCGGCCCCCATCGCCTACACTCCGGCCATCGGGATGTGGCGCAGCTTGGTAGCGCACTTCGTTCGGGACGAAGGGGCCGCAGGTTCGAATCCTGTCATCCCGATTTCTTGTTGATGACTCAGGCCAGCACGGCCCCGGGATAGCCCCGCGGGGTCACCATGCGGCCCTGTTGCACCCTGGTGCTGCTGTTCCCCACCAGCACCAGGGTGAGCATGTCCACCTCCTCGATGGGCAGCTCACCGAGGCTGCTGAGCCGCACCTCTTCTTCGGCACGCCCCAGTTGCCGTGCCAGGGCCACAGGTGTGCTGGCGGGCCGCCCTTCGAGCAGCAGTTCCCGGGCCCGCTCCAGTTGCCACTGTCTCCCCTGGGAGCGGGGGTTGTAGAGGGCGACGACGAAATCACCGCGGGCGGCCCCTTGCAGGCGCGCTTCGATCGTGGGCCAGGGGGTGAGCCGGTCGCTGAGGCTAATGGTGCAGAAATCGTGCATCAGCGGCGCTCCGGCCCGGGCGGCCGCCAGTTGCAGCGCTGAGATGCCTGGATGCACCTGGAAACTTGGCTGTCCATCGACGGGTAGCTCCATCCAGAGCTCAAGGGCCAGCCCCGCCATGCCGTAGATCCCGCTGTCCCCTGACGACACCAGGGCCACGTTCAGGCCCTGGGCGGCCAATTCCAGGGCCTGGCGGCAGCGCTCCTTTTCCTGGGTGAGCACCCCGTCCAGGCGCACCTGATCGGGGCGCCTCAGGGGTTCGAGCAGATCCAGGTAGAGGCCATAGCCCACCCAGACCGTGGCCTCGGCCAGGGCCCGGCGGGCGTCGGGGGTGAGCAGGTCGAGGGAGCCCGGTCCGCTGCCCACCAGATTCAGCGCGCCCTGGTGCGGCGCCTGTTGGCTGGCGCAGAGGGCCACGGCCACCGTGGCAGCGCCCTGCTCGCCCGGTTCGCTTCGCTCGATCCGTTTCTCCACCAGCAGCTGAGCCTCGGCTCCCGCTGCCAGCCGTGCCGCCGCCTCCGCCACGCTGGCGGTGCCCAGTTCCCGCTCGACCACGGCGGAAGGATTGGGTACATCCACCCGGGCCAGCTCGTTGGCCGCGAAGCAGCGCAGCGGCCAGCCCCGCCGCTCGGCCAGGGCCAGCAACGCCGGCTCATCCGCCTTGCGCTCGGCAGTGGCGAGCCCCGCCACCGCCTCCGCTGCCAGCCCATGGGCCTGAAGGCAATGGTCCACGGCCCGCTCCAGCAGGCTGAGGCTCGTGTTCCGTTCGCAGCCCAGCCCCAGCCAGAGGCTCGGGGGATGCCAGCGCAGGCCCTCGCCCAGGCGGTGGCTGATCACCAGCTCGGGGGCCGCCTCGGAGCGGTCAATGTCGATCGGATCGAGCCTCAGGGCCGCCGGCGACTGCCTCCAGAGCCGGGAGCCGCTCTCCTGGCGCAAGCGCAGTCGTTGGCCCTGGCCCATGGACTTCATCAGTCCGCTCCAGTCTCCCTGGCCCCGCTTCCAGCCCCAGGCGGCTCCGAAGCTGTCGAGGGGGAGCCGGCCGCTGGCGGCGCAGGCGCCGGTGAGCACCGCCTCCCCCCCCAGCAGGGCTGCGATCCGCTGGCTGAGTGCTTCGGCGCCGGCGCCGTGGCCACCCAGCACGGGCACCGCATAGCGCCCTTGGGGATCCACCACCACCACCGCCGGATCGAGGGCCTTATCACTCAGCAAGGGCGCGATCAGGCGCACCACGGCGCCGCAGGCGCCCACCACCACAAAGGCGCTGCTCTCCCGCCAATGACAGCGCAGGCTGGCGCCGGCTTCACCGGCCTGGTCGATCACTTCCACCAGGCCCGCCTGCCTGAGCCGCGCCAGCACGGGGTCGGCGGCGGGACTCAGGCCCAGGCCCCGAATCGGTTGGTGATTCATCGGCCGAACTTCGCACGCAGGCGGCCCACCAGGCCCTCGCCTCGGGGCCTGATCAGGGATCCATCGGGGTTGACCAGATCCCGGGCTGCCGTCACTTCTGGCTCGAGCGGCGGGGTCGCCTGGGCTGAAGGTGACTCCTCTCTCTCAATGGGCTCAACATCGGTGGCCGTTGCCGTTGGCGCAGTGGGCGGCTCGGATGGCGGGGCCGAGGCGGCCATCGGGCTTACTCCTTGCTCAGGAGCCAGCGGCGGGGAGAGGGGCGATGCAGGCTGCGGGATCGGGGCCGCAGGTGGGGCTTCAATAGCTGTGCTCGGGACCAGGCCGGTCGGCTCAGGCGAGGGCGCCGCCAGCTCCACCACCACTGGCTCCTCCACCACTGCCTCCACCACCACTGGCTCGGTCTCGGGCGAAGGGCTGGGTGGTTCGGCGTTCACCGCGCTGGGGGTGGCGGCCTCGCCGAGCAGCCGTTGCAGGTCGTCGTCATCGAGGGCACCGAGCTGCCAACCCCTGGGGGGATCGCTCGCCAGCACCATCTCCTGCACCAGGGAGTTGAACGGAGGGTTCAGCGGTTGACCGGCCTGATCCAGCAGCTCCAGCAGCAGGGAGTTGCTGCCGTTGCGCAGCCCACGCAGCCAGAGGGGAGCCTGGCGATCAAGCAGGAAGCTGTCGCCATTGACCGTGACCCTCAGCCGCCAGCGGTCGTCCCCATCACGCAGATGCTGAAGCGGGGCGTCCAGCAGCAACCAGTCGACCAGGGCGGGCTGATCGGCGCTGGAGCGCACCGCCTGAACGGGAACCAGTTGCGGGGTGCCTTCCGCCGGCAGGGCCAGGGGGTTGGGGGCCACCCGGTGCAACTTGATCTGTTGGCTGGCCCCCGGTGCTTTCACGGCCTCACCCCAGGGGAACGCGGCATAGACCGTCAAGCGGTGGCTGCCGGGGGCCAGGGGGGCCATGGGCACCTCCAATGGACTGGAGCCGCCTCCCACACGGAGCGGCGGCTCCCCATCGAGCTGCACCACCAGATGGGGGCCGATCCCCAGGGGACCGGCGTCCGCCAGGGGCCAGTCCTCCACGGCGACCCTCAGGGCCCAGGGTCCATCGGGCAGCAGGCTGCCGTTGGCGGGCGCGAGAATGTTCAACCGGGGCTGGCGGCCTAGAAGCTGCTGCTGCAGCTGCAGTACCGCCCCAGGAGGAGCCACTTCCTGCAGGTTGCCGCTGGGGTAGCTGGGGGCCAAGGCAGGTCCCGGGGAGGGGGAGCGGGCCTGGCCCTGGCAGCCTGCGGGCAGGAGGGTGAACACCACCAGCATCAGGACGGTCAGCCCCCGAAGCGCCGCTGCCAGCATGCGGATGTCTCCTCGCGTCAGGGTGACTGTTGGGGGCATTCTGCTGCCCGAGCCGGCCAAGTTCTTGGGCCATTGATTGAGAAGGGCAACTCCTTGACCTGGGTGATAGCAATAGGCCCTAATAAGTCGTTGACTCGCTAACACAAATCCCCACCAAGAGCCCAGTCACAGACTGGGGAAGGGCGGCATTGAACCTTTGTAACTGCCCGCCGATTCGCGTTGGTTTAGCCCCTTATACTTCCGCCAGCGGTCCCCTCATTGGGGCCCCAGCTCCAGTCGTGGCAAGCGTTTTCGGCCTTCGGGCTGCTCCCGCTCCATGCGCTGGTGCCCCATGAACCTCCCGGCTTTTCCGGGGGTTCGTAAGGCCCACCGGCCAGGCCTTCTTGGCCCGGTCGGAGGGGTGGACCTCCACCTCGACTCCGTCCCTCGAGGAACGTCTCGATGACCATCAGCCCACCAGAACGTGGGAAAACGGCGAAGGCCCAAGTTGACCGGAACCCCGTTCCTGTCAGCTTCGAGTTGTTCGGCAAACCCGGACACTTCGATCGCACCCTCGCTAAAGGTCCCAAAACCACCACCTGGGTTTGGAACCTCCACGCCAACGCTCACGATTTCGACAGCCACACGAGCGATCTCGAAGAGGTCTCTCGCAAGATCTTCAGCGCTCACTTCGGCCATCTGGCCGTCATCTTCATCTGGCTGAGCGGCGCCTTCTATCACGGTGCCCGCTTCTCCAACTATTCCGGCTGGCTGGCCGACCCCACGCATGTGAAACCCAGTGCGCAGGTGGTCTGGCCAATCTTTGGCCAGGAAATCCTTAACGGGGATGTGGGTGGCGGTTTCCACGGCATTCAGATCACCTCCGGTCTCTTCCATGTCTGGAGGGCCTGGGGCTTCACCAACGAGTTCCAATTGCTGTGCACCGCCATCGGTGCGCTGGTGATGGCGGGCTTGATGCTGAACGCCGGGGTGTTCCACTACCACAAGGCCGCTCCAAAGCTTGAGTGGTTCCAGAACGTTGAGTCCATGCTCAACCACCACCTGGCTGGCCTTCTGGGCTTGGGATCCCTCTCCTGGACGGGGCACCTGATCCATGTGTCTCTGCCCACGACCGCGCTGATGGATGCGATCGATGCCGGGAAACCCCTGGTGCTCGATGGCAAGACCATCGCTTCGGTGGCGGACATCCCCCTCCCGCACGAATTCCTCAACCAGGACCTGATCGCTCAGCTTTACCCCGGTTTCGGGGCCGGCATCCAGGCGTTCTTCACTGGAAACTGGGCCGCCTACAGCGACATCCTCACCTTCAAGGGTGGGTTGAATCCTGTAACGGGCAGCCTCTGGATGACCGACATCGCCCATCACCACCTGGCGATCGCGGTGCTCTTCATCGTTGCCGGTCATCAGTACCGCACGAACTGGGGCATCGGTCACAGCATCAAGGAGATCCTCGAGGGCCAGAAGGGTGATCCCCTGCTGTTCCCGGCCCCTAATGGCCACGATGGTCTCTATGAGTTTCTGACCACCTCCTGGCATGCCCAACTGGCCATCAACCTGGCTCTATTGGGTTCGCTGAGCATCATCGTCGCTCAGCACATGTATGCGATGCCTCCGTATCCGTACATCGCTGTCGACTACCCCACCCAGCTATCGATCTTCACCCACCACATGTGGATCGGTGGCCTCATCATCGTTGGCGCCGGAGCCCATGGAGCCATCGCGCTCATCCGCGACTACGACCCCGCCAAGCACATCGACAATGTGCTGGATCGGGTGCTCAAGGCTCGGGATGCGCTGATCAGTCACCTCAACTGGGTGTGCATCTGGCTGGGCTTCCACAGCTTTGGCCTCTACATCCACAACGACACCATGCGTGCCCTGGGCCGTCCCCAGGACATGTTCAGTGACTCCGCCATTGAGCTGAAGCCGATCTTCGCCCAGTGGATCCAGGGTCTGCACGCCGCTGCTGCCGGCACCACCGCTCCCAATGCGCTGGCCGGTGTGAGCGAAGTGTTCAACGGTGCCGTCGTTGCCGTCGGGGGCAAGGTGGCCATGGGTCCGATCCCCCTGGGAACGGCCGACTTCATGGTTCACCACATCCATGCCTTCACGATCCACGTCACGGTGTTGATCCTGCTGAAGGGTGTCCTCTACAGCCGCAGCTCCAGGCTTGTGCCCGACAAGGCCAGCCTGGGCTTCCGCTTCCCCTGCGACGGCCCCGGCCGTGGCGGTACCTGCCAGGTTTCGGCTTGGGACCACGTGTTCCTCGGCCTGTTCTGGATGTACAACTCCATCTCGATCGTGATCTTCCACTTCAGCTGGAAGATGCAGAGCGATGTGTGGGGAACGGTGAATGCAGATGGCTCCGTCTCGCACATCACCAATGGCAACTTCGCCCAGAGCGCCATCACCATCAATGGTTGGCTGCGTGATTTCCTGTGGGCTCAGGCCGCACAGGTGATCAACAGCTATGGCTCCTCCTCGAGTGCCTACGGACTGATGTTCCTTGGAGCGCACTTCATCTGGGCCTTCAGCCTCATGTTCCTGTTCAGTGGCCGCGGCTACTGGCAAGAGCTGATCGAGTCCATCGTCTGGGCTCACAACAAGCTGAAGGTGGCACCCGCCATCCAACCGCGGGCGCTGAGCATCACCCAGGGTCGCGCCGTTGGCGTTGCCCACTATCTCCTCGGCGGTATCGCAACCACCTGGGCTTTCTTCCTGGCCCGCATCGTCGCGGTCGGCTGACCTCCACCTGACTTTTCCCAATGGCAACGAAATTTCCTTCGTTCAGCCAGGGTCTGGCACAGGACCCCACAACCCGCCGTATTTGGTACGGGATTGCCACGGCTCACGATTTCGAGAGCCATGACGGGATCACGGAAGAAAAGCTTTACCAAAAGCTTTTCTCCACCCATTTCGGCCATCTCGCGATCATCGGTCTCTGGGTTTCTGGGAACCTGTTCCACATCGCCTGGCAGGGCAACTTCGAGCAGTGGGTCGCCGATCCGCTGCACGTGCGTCCCATCGCTCACGCGATCTGGGATCCTCACTTCGGCCAGGGGGCCATCACGGCCTTCACCCAGGCCGGTGCCTCCTCCCCGGTGAACATCGCCTTCTCTGGTCTGTACCACTGGTGGTACACGATCGGGATGCGCACCAACACCGAGTTGTACCAAGGATCCATCTTCATGATGATCCTCTCGGCTTGGGCCCTGTTCGCCGGCTGGCTCCACCTTCAGCCCAAGTTCCGGCCTTCCCTGGCCTGGTTCAAGAACGCTGAATCACGGCTCAACCACCATTTGGCTGTTCTGTTCGGTTTCAGCTCCATCGCCTGGACCGGTCACCTGGTCCACGTGGCGATCCCTGAAGCGCGCGGTCAGCACGTCGGTTGGGACAACTTCCTCACGGTGTTGCCCCATCCCGCCGGCCTGGCTCCTTTCTTCACCGGTAACTGGGGGGTTTATGCAGCGAACCCCGACGGTCTCAATCAGGTCTTCGGCTCCTCCACTGGATCCGGAACCGCGATTCTCACCTTCCTCGGTGGTTTCCATCCCCAGAGTGAAGCCCTCTGGCTCACTGATATCGCCCATCACCACCTGGCGATCGGCTGCATCTTCGTGATCGCTGGCCACATGTACCGGACCAACTTCGGTATTGGCCATTCGATCCGCGAGATCCTCGAAGCCCACAACCCGCCCAAGGGCACTCCTTTTGGTGGTGCGCTCGGTGCTGGTCACAAGGGTCTCTACGACACCATCAACAACTCGCTCCACTTCCAACTCGGACTGGCCCTGGCCTCTCTGGGTGTGGTGACGAGCTTGGTGGCCCAGCACATGTATGCGATGCCGTCCTACGCCTTCATCGCGAAGGACTACACAACATCGGCTGCGCTTTACACCCACCACCAGTACATCGCCATCTTCCTGATGGTTGGTGCCTTCGCCCACGGTGCGATCTTCTTCATCCGTGATTACGACCCCGAAGCCAACAAGAACAACGTTCTGGCCCGGATGCTTGATCACAAGGAAGCGATCATTAGTCACCTGAGCTGGGTTTCGCTGTTCCTCGGTTTCCACACCCTCGGTCTTTACGTCCACAACGATGTGGTCGTTGCCTTTGGTACCCCCGAGAAGCAGATCCTGGTGGAGCCCGTGTTTGCCCAGTTCATCCAGGCCGCCAGCGGTAAAGCGCTCTACGGCTTTGATGTGCTGCTCGCCAACCCCAACAGTGCCGCCAGCCTGGCCTCGGCCAACATTCCTGGTGATCACTTCTGGTTGGATGCCATCAACGGCAACACGGACGTGTTCCTGCCCATCGGCCCTGGCGACTTCCTGGTCCACCACGCGATCGCGCTCGGACTGCACACCACCACCTTGATCCTGGTGAAGGGTGCCCTGGATGCCCGGGGTTCGAAGCTGATGCCCGATAAAAAGGACTTCGGCTACTCCTTCCCCTGCGACGGTCCTGGCCGTGGCGGTACCTGTGATATCTCGGCCTGGGATTCCTTCTACCTGTCGGTTTTCTGGGCTCTGAACACCGTGGGTTGGGTCACCTTCTACTGGCACTGGAAGCACCTCGCCATCTGGCAAGGCAACGTGGCTCAGTTCAACGAATCCAGCACCTATCTGATGGGCTGGTTCCGCGACTACCTGTGGCTCAACAGCTCCCAGCTGATCAACGGGTACAACCCGTATGGTTCGAACAACCTGGCCGTCTGGGCCTGGATGTTCCTCTTCGGTCACCTGGTCTGGGCGACGGGCTTCATGTTCCTGATCTCCTGGCGTGGTTACTGGCAAGAGCTGATCGAGACCATCGTCTGGGCTCATCAGCGCACCCCGTTGGCCAACCTGGTTGGCTGGCGTGACAAGCCTGTGGCCCTCTCGATTGTTCAAGCCCGTGTGGTCGGTCTGGCTCACTTCTCGGTGGGTTACGTCCTCACCTATGCGGCCTTCCTGATCGCCTCCACATCAGGCAAGTTCGGCTAGACCCATTTCCTCGAGGGACGCACCTCACCTCCCATGCCCCGGCGAAAGCTGGGGCTTTTTTTTGGCTCAAGGTTGCAGGTTGGACGTGAGTCTTCCAGCCGGCTGATCGTGGATGGAACCTGCCTTTAGGATTCACCCATGGGGCGAAATCGCGTGAATGCCTGGCTTCCGTAGTCGTGCAGGGTTGGCGGCCATTCGTTGCTCTTCCTTTGGGCTGGTGCGCCGCAGACTGCTGGTTCTCCTGGTGACAGCGGGAGGTGCGCTCACGTTGATCGTTCCCGCCATCTGGCTTCGTGCTTCCGAGGCCGGCATCAACCAACGAACCATCCTGCTGGGACAGTCGGTCCCCTTGACGGGTCCATCTGGACAGCTGGGGCAAGCCTTCGTGGCGGGCTCCTTGGCCTACTTCGATCTGGTCAACTCCCAAGGCGGCGTCTACGGTCGCAGGATTGCGGTCCAAGTGCTTGATGATCAATACGACCCGGTCAAAACCGCTCGCAATGTGCGCGATCTGATTCGATCGCAAAAGGTCTACGCCCTGTTTGGCTTGATCGGTGTTCCCGGTATTCAAGCCGCTTTGCCAGAGATGCGGAGCCAGGGCGTTCCCCTGGTGGCGCCCGTCAGTGGCGCCCAGCTGATTCGGAACCCCACCGATCCGTTGATCTTCAACATACGAGCCAGTTACTACCAGGAGGCCGAGCGGCTTGTTGCTTACCTGGCCCGTTATGGATTCCGTGATGTGGCGGTGTTCTATCAGAACGATGGTTATGGCCGCGATGGGCTGCGTGGGGTTGAGCTTGCCCTTGCTCGGCGCCGGATGAAGCTGGTGAAGACGGCGACTGTGCAACGCAACAGCTTGGAGACCGCAGTGGCGGCACGGCAGATTCATGATGCCAAGCCCGATGCTGTGGTGATGATCTCCACCTATGGAACGGTGGCCAGTTTTGTGCGCAACATCAAGTCACTGGGGTCTGAGGCCCAGCTGATGAGCGTATCGTTCGTCGGTAGTCTTCCCCTGGCCAAGGCCTTGGGACCCCTCGGTCGCAACATCGGCATCACCCAGGTTGTGCCATTCCCCTGGGATGCCACCAAGCCAATCGTTCACGAGTATCAGAGCATTCTGCGCCGCTCGGATCCACGCCTTCGCTTCAGCTTTTACAGCCTTGAAGGCTTTCTTGCGGCTAAGACCACGGTGGAAGCGCTACGTCGGGCAGGGCCTAATCCCACTCGGGCCTCCTTGCGGCGGGGCCTGGAATCGATGAGCAACGTTGATTTTGGGGGTTTTAAACTGTCCTTCTCACCTGCCAATCACAACGGCAGCGACTTTGTTCAACTCACGTTCATGATGGGAGGTGGCGCTAATTTTATTCACTGATCCTGAATCTAGCCATTGCAATCATTTGCCCATTTGAATCATGTTTGCGTTCATCAATCAACTGCTCCCCTTCTTGATCGGAGTGATCCGCATCTACGGAGTCGCCCTGTTGCTGATGTTCCTGGCGCTCAAGCTTGTGTCTTATTTGCGGCGCCGCAAGCTGCTGAGTGACCAGTTCGATCCGATCATGTTGGGACCTCTGGCCAGCATCTACGGATTGGTGACGGCGTTTCTGCTCTCCAATGCCTTCATTCATGTGTTGGAGTTGAATTCCACCGCCACTGCCGAAGCGGTCACCTTGAACAGGCTCGGGGCCCTCGTTTCGGTGCTACCTGAGGAGCAGCGGGTGGAGGCGCGCCGACTGGTCTACGACTACGCCGATTCGATTGCCGAAAGTGAATCCAAGACCATGCGCTCCGGTCAGCGCAGCCCCCAGACCAGTTTGGCCCTTGATGAGTTGCAGCTGTTTTTCTCCTCCAAGGATGCCAATTTACCCAAGATGGCTGATGAGTC
Organism: Cyanobium sp. ATX 6F1; assembly: GCF_024346315.1. NCBI lineage: Bacteria > Bacillati > Cyanobacteriota > Cyanophyceae > Synechococcales > Prochlorococcaceae > Cyanobium > Cyanobium sp. ATX 6F1. Next base: position 116,820 of record NZ_JAGQCS010000008.1, on the reverse strand, counting down.
ACCCTCGGAGACGCTCTACCAGCAGAAGTCTGCGGAGATTCTCTACAACATCATTGATGCCCGGGAAAAGCGCCTATCCCAGGCCAAGCCGAACTTCCAGTCGATTCTTTGGGTTGCAGTTCTTGTGCTCTACTTTGCGATTGCTGTTCTCCTGTTTGCGACCGCCCGAGGCGGGTGGCGCCACAGGCTTAATGGTGGCTCTCTGTTGATCGCCTTGCCTTTGCCGGCTCTTTTCCTTGATTTATTCTCTAATCCATTTACTTCGGGCTTGATTCAGACGGAGTCAATTTTCAGGGCTCTCTTTGAGCGCAATATTTAAATCTCACCCAGGCTGTCGCTGATCTCTCCTCCGCGTTGTGCTGACCGCTGTGCCCCATGCGTACAAAGGAGGATGTTCCTGGTCAACTGGCCTTGCCGAAGTCATGCGACCAGGCCAGATTTCGTGCGCCCATGAAAAAGCCCCAGCTTTCGCCGGGGCCTGTTGATGGGAAGGTGTGAGCCTCTCTCGAGCGACGTGGGCCGATCAACCCAGGGCTTCAGCCACCACTGGCGATCTTCACCAGTGGCGAGATGATGGAGGTGCCGGCCAGCAACCAGGCGAAGGCGGCTCCACCGCAACCACCCAGCCAGAAGCCACTGGCGAACTCGGCCCACCCGGCCTTGGTGAACAGGTCGGCGGGTGGATTGTCGATCGTGGCATCGGGAGGTTGCACGTTGGGGCCGTTGCCGGCGGTCCCGTAGATCGAAAGACAGACCGTGAGGATGGTCACCAGGCCGATGGAGGCGAGAAGGCCGGCTGTGCTGGCGTATTCGGTGGAGCGCAGGGGGCCGGTCAGGGCGAAGGGTCCGTAGAGGAAGAACCCGTGGGCCATGCCCACTTCAAGCCCCCGTCGGTTGGGTGAAAGGGACGGACGGTAGGCCGGCAAGGCGTTGAGGAAGGCCTTGGTGAAGTAGTTGCTGTTGACGGGGGTGGCCAGATTGCCGACGCAGGGGTCGGCCACGGGGGTCACGGTCATGGTGGAGGAGGAAGGGTTGAGCGCGAACGGAAGGGCGATCGGGAACGTCAGTCGCTCGCTTCGATCACGTTGAACAGCAGGGCCATCGCCACCGCCGCGCCCAGAATCCCCACAAAGGGAACCAACACCGACGGCAACCAGGCAACGACGAAATCTCCAGTCATCAGCGTGGGCCAACACATCTACCGTCGGTACTGTACGGAGCGCTTCCCAAGCCACTCCAGCCAGCATCGGGCCGCGACATAAAAGTTCAATCCGTCTTGCCGCTGGGACGGCTCTGATCGGTCTTTGACTCCTGACTCGAGCTCGTCCGCCTCTGCTGGCCACCACGGACAACCCTGCCGAGCGGGCCTGCTCCCTGCCGCCCTGACGTCGCGCGGGCCTGGGGGAGCGGAGTTCGCCGTGGCTGACCCTCAGCTACTCAGGCTTCCCCGCAACGTGGCCCGCACCCGGTAGATCGGCCGGCCCTGACTCTCGTGATACGTGCGCATCTGCAGTTCGGCCAGCAGTCCGAAGCAGAACAGCTGCACCCCCGCGAGGATCGCCAGCACGGCGACCATGAGCAGCGGCCGGTTGCCGATGTCCTGGTTCAGCACGACCTTGGCGTAGCTCAGCTGCAGGGCGATCAGCAGGCCGGCGCCGATTCCCACCAGTCCCCCCAGACCGAACACATGCATCGGCCGGGTCAGGAAGCGCTTCATGAAGGTCACCGTGAGCAGATCCATCAGCACCCGGAAGGTGCGATCCAGCCCGTACTTGCTCTGCCCGAAGCGGCGGGCGTGATGCTGCACCTTGACCTCGGTGATGCGCGCCCCCTCGATGAAGGCCAGGGCCGGCAGAAAACGGTGCAGTTCCCCGTAGAGGTTCATGTCGGCGATCACTTCGCGCCGGTAGGCCTTGAGGGAGCAGCCGTAATCATGGAGCTTCACGCCGGTGACCCGGGCGATCAGCCGGTTGGCGATCTTGGAGGGAAGCAGGCGGCTCAGGGCTCCGTCCTGGCGTTGGTGGCGCCAGCCGCTGACCAGATCGAACCCCTCCCCCAGGCGTTCCAGCAGCAGGGGGATGTCGGCTGGATCGTTCTGCAGGTCCCCGTCGAGGGTGACGATCAGCGCTCCGCTGCTGGCGTCGAAGCCAGCGGCCATCGCGGCGGTCTGCCCGTAGTTGCGCCGCAGCAGCACGGCCACCAGTTCGGGCGTCGCTTCCGCTAGCTGCGCGAGCACGCTGGCGGTGGCATCCACTGAGCCATCGTCGACGAACACCAGCTCGAAAGACCGGCCCTGGGGCCGCAGGCTGGCCAGCAACTTCTCAACCAGGAGCGGCAAACTCTCCGCTTCATTGAAGAGGGGCACCACGATGGAGACCTCAGGGCCCTGGGGCACGCTCATGGGTCGAGGTTCAGGGCTGAGGAGGTGTGCAACTTAGGCAAGCGTTGTTCCGTCATGGCAACGCACCACGCGGCCGGCACCGCGCAGCTGTGGGCGGTAGTGGCTCGCCACTGGATGGGTGTCGGCGGGGCTGAGGCCGTCGATGCCCAGCCCATCGCGCCCGTGGTCGCGGCCGGAACTGTGCAGATAGCGGCCACCGCCCAGGTGCAGACCCACGTGGGTGCAGCGCCTGGGTGAGCCGAAGAAGATCAGATCCCCCGCTCTGAGCAGGCGGAACTCGCTGATCCTCACGGCCACCGGCTGGCAGAACCGCTCCTGCTGGTAGGCATCGCGGGGAATCCACACCCCCGCTCGGGCGAAGGCCGATTGGATGAAACCGGAGCAGTCGTAGTCGGGACCGAGGCTGCCTCCCCAGAGGTACTGGTTCGTGATCCTGCTGGCCTGATCTGCCCAGCGCAGCACGGCTGCGATGGCAGCCTCGATCGCCCTTGACTCCAGCAGCCGCGGTTGCCACGGTCCCCGGGCCATGGCGCGGCCGAGCAGATCGGCGGGGTCCACCCAGCAGGGGTAGCCGTCCTCCAGCAGCCGCACCCGCAGCCGACCGCTGTGGGGCTCGGGGCCGGTGAGCACCCGCAGGCCTCGCCCTGCTTCGGCCTGGGTCGCCAGGCCAGGGCCCGTGGGCCGGCTGTAGCCGTTCAGATCCCCCTGCAACTGCCAGTGGCTGCCAGGAATCAGCAGCTCAAGGGCGGCCGGGGTGCCGGGAGGCAGATCCCCCCGGTCCAAGGTGCCTAATCTCACCATTGCTTCTGGCCGCTTCGATGGCGTTCTACCGCCCCGACGAGGGGATGGTCTCGATCCTGGAGGCGTTGATCGAACGGCTCGAGCTGGAGGGCCGTCCGGGGCTGGGAGATCAGCTGTCGATCACCTGGCTGCGCTACGAGGGAAGCTTGATCGATCGAGGCGCGGCCCTGGAGCCGGCGGCCTTCTGGGGCCTGCCGGTGCTGGGGGCCAGCTGGGGCGGATCGCGCCAGCGCTATCCCGCCAGCGTGGTGAAGCTGGTCTACATGGTGGCGGTGGAGGCCTGGTTGCAGCAGCAATGGCTGGAGGAGGGGCCGGAGCTGCGCCGGGCCATGGCCGACATGATCCGTGACTCCAGCAACGACGCCACGGGTTTGTTGGTGGATTTGCTCAGCGGCACCACCAGCGGCCCCGATCTGCTCGCCCCGCGGTTGGCGGCCTGGTCGGCCCAGCGCCAACTGGTGAACGGTTGGCTCGCGGAGCTGGGCTGGCCGGAGTTCGAGGCTTGCAATGCCTGCCAGAAGACCTGGGGTGATGGGCCCTTCGGCCGCGAGCGCCAGTTCTATGGGGAGGACCTGGAGAACCGCAACCGCCTGAGCACCGACGCCACGGCGCGCCTGCTGCATGGGGTGATCGCCGGTGCGTTGGTGTCTCCGCCCGCCTGCGTTCGCATGCGCGCGCTCCTGTCCCGCTCGCTCGATCCCGTTGCTCGGCGCGCCGATCCGGAGAACCAGGTGGATGGCTTCCTGGGGGAGGCCCTGGAGCAGGGCTCCCGGCTGTGGAGCAAGGCCGGCTGGATGAGCCAGGCCCGCCATGACGCCGCCTACGTGGAGGCCGAGGGCCAGGCGCCCTTTCTGCTGGTGGTGTTCAGTGAGGGGGCGGATCGAGCCGCCGACGGGGCGCTGCTGCCCTCGATCGCCCGTGCCCTGGGGCAGGTCACGGCCACTTGAACGGGTTTGGAAACGGAGAGGGAGGGATTCGAACCCTCGACAGAAGTTGCCTCCTGTAACTCCTTAGCAGGGAGCCGCTTTCAACCACTCAGCCACCTCTCCAGGGGGCCCAGAAAGCTTATCAGTGCTGCTGCGAGGCCCCTTAGTCGCCCCGGAACACCCGCTGCACCCGGCGGCTGTCGACGTTGACCAGCAACTCGTAGGGGATTGTGCCGGCACTCTGGGCCACCTCCTCGGGCCGCAGTTCCTGCCCTTCGCTGGCACCGAAGATCAGCACCTCATCGCCCACGGCCGCCTCGGGCACAGCCGAGAGGTCGACGGCCATCGAATCCATCGAGATGCGCCCGATGATCCGCACCCGGTGTCCTTGCACCATCACCACGCCGGCCCCGGCCAGGCGCCAGGGCACCCCGTCGTTGTAGCCGGCCTCGACAATGCCCACCCGCAACTCCTCAGCCTCCACCACGTAGGTGCCGCCGTACCCCACCCGCTGCCCGCGCGTCCACAGCGACACCTGGGCCAGGCGGCTGACGAAGGCCACCGCGAGCTGCAGGTCGAGCGCCGCGGCGACGGCGGCCGAAGGGTGGATGCCGAAGAGCCCCAGGCCCAGCCGCACCATGTCGAAGCGGGCCGCAGGGAAACGCACCGCCGCCGCCGTGGCAGCCGCATGGACGATCAGTGGCTCGGTTGGGTCGCCCTCGTAGCGGATCGCCGCCACGGCCTGCTCGAATCGTTCCAGCTGAGCTTGGCTGTGGCCATCTTCGGCGGGGTCATCGGCGCAGGAGAAATGGGTCATCAGACCGCCCAGGCGGGTCACCCCCGAGCCCCGCAGCAAGCGGGCGGCCGCCAGGGCCTCGGCGGGGGGCACCCCCAGGCGGCCCATGCCGGTGTCGATCTCCAAATGCACATCGCAGCTGGCCCCCAGAGCCCGCAGGCCCTCGATCAAGGTGCGGGCAAAGGCAAGCGAATAGACGACCGGTGTGAGCCGGTAACGCACCACCTTGTCCACCTCCTCACCGTTCATCAACATCACCAGAACCGGCAGCTGCACCCCTGCGCGTCGCACTACGGCCCCCTCATCGGCGGCCGAGACGCCGATCCAATCGACGCCGCTCTCCTGCAGGGTTACGGCCACCCGCGCGAGTTCGGTGCCGTAGGCCCAGGCCTTGAGCACCGCCAGGATCGCGACCCTGGGCCCGCAGAGGGAACGGAAGCGGGCGATGTTTTCGGCGATCGCCCCCAGGTCCACCAGGAAACGCCTGGGCGCCATCGACTCCCAGAGCGCGCGCGCCGCCGCCGCCAACCCTTCATTGCGGGGGCCTTTGACCAAGAGGGTGTCGCCGGGTTCCGCCAGCTGGCGCACGGTGTCGCGCAAGTCGCTGAGGTTCACCTCCAGCACAGGGGCCTCGGGTTTGACCTCGCGCCAGGCCGCCGCCGTGTGCGCCTGGGAGGGGTGGGGCAGCAGCACCAGATGGGTGAAACCGCGTTCCGCCGCCACCCGCCCGATGATCCGGTGCTCCCGTAGATCGAGTTCCCCCAGTTCGCCCATGCCGCCGAACACGAAGATGCGCTTGCCCGGGCCACCGGGGGAGGAGCCCACCGTGTCGAGCGCCGCCTGGACCGAGAGCGGATCAGAGCTGGCGGCATCGTTGATGATCGTGACCCCATCGGGCGTGCGCCAGGTCTCCATGCGCGTGGGACCGAAGGAGTAGTCGTGGAGGGTGGCCGCCACCGCTTCGGGGGTGACCCCCAGGCGGACGGCGGCGGTGATCGCGATCATCAGGTCGGCGATCAGGGGGGCGGAGCGGGTGAGCACGGGGAAGCTCACGGAGCTTGCTTCGAAGGCCACCGTCAGCAGGGTGCCGTTGGGGATGGGGCGCTGCTCCACCAGCCGGGGTGCCTGATCCCCCACCCTCAGCCGCTCGCAGGGCAACGGTTGGGCCTCCACCAGCGGGTCGTCCGGGGTGATCACCCAACCTTGGGCCGGCACCGAGGCGAACAGCCGCAGTTTTTCACGGGCCGTGGTCGCCCGCGTGCCGAAGGCGGCGATGTGGGCGAGGCCCACGTTCACGAGCACGCCCAGATCGGGTTGCAGGATCGTCGCCAGGGCCGCCATCTCACCGGGGGCGGAGACCCCCGCCTCGAACACGCCGATCTCCGTGCCCATGGGTGCGTTCAGCACCGCCAGGGGCACCCCCACCTGACTGTTCCAGCTGCCCGGACTGGCGGCCACGGAGTAGCGCGTCGCCAGCAGGGCGGTGAGCGCCTCCTTGACCACGGTCTTGCCATTGCTGCCTGTGATCGCCACCACCCGCCCCAGGGCCCGGCGCCTGTGCCAGGCCGCCAGCGCCTGCAGGGCCGCCAGGGGTGAGTCCACCTCCAGGCGTGGCAGCGGACAGGACGCGGGCCGCCAGCCGCGCCGGACCACCGCCAGGCCGGCACCCGCCGCCAGGGCAGCCTCCACGAAGGCATGGCCATCGTTCTGGAGGCCCGTCAGGGCGAAGAACACATCCCCCGGTCGCACCCGCCTCGAATCAATCGCAGCCGCCCGCAGGCGTCCCCTGGCCTGATCGGTGTCCCAGGCGCCGCGCAGGTCACCCTCCAGCAGGGTCGCCAGCGCGGGGGGGTCAGGCAACGCCATGGGGACAGGGCCGTTCAGGGGTCGATGGAAGGCGACGGCGCCGATGGCGTCGCTCGACACCAGATCCTGAGCGATGTCCCATTAGCATGCCGCCTAACAGTGGAACTGGCATGCGCCACGTTCTCGTTCTGAACGCCTCCTACGAGCCCCTAAACATCACCACCTGGCGTCGCGCCATGGTGATGCTGCTCAAGGGCAAGGCTGAGGGTCTGGAGCACGATCCCGGGCGGCTGATTCGCGCCGACCATCACCTCCCCACCGTGATCCGGCTGCGGCAGTTCGTTCGCGTGCCCTTCAAGCAATTGCCGCTCACCCGGCGCAACGTCTTCCATCGGGACGGCCACTCCTGCCAGTACTGCGGCTATCAGGGGGAGCAGCTTTCCATCGACCATGTGTTCCCCCGCAGCCGCGGCGGCGGCGACACCTGGGAGAACGTCACCACCGCCTGTCTGCGCTGCAATGTCCACAAGGGCAACCGCACCCCCAGGGAAGCGGGCATGCCCTTGGCGAGGGAACCCAGGCGCCCGATCAGCAGCCTTTACTTCGAAGCCACCCGCCAGATTCGCGCCGGCGCCCACCAGGAGTGGGCCAAGTACGTGATCGGGGCCTGATCGAACCAGGGCCATTCGCCTCATCCCGCGGCGTTCTGGGCCAGCTCCTCCAGTTGCCGGCGCTGGTCCGCGGCGATGCAGCTGCCGATCAGCTCCCCCAGTTGCCCCTGGAGCACAGGTTCGAGCGCGAAGTTGCGCCCCAGGCGGTGGTCGGTGGTGCGGTTGTCCTTGTAGTTGTAGGTGCGGATTTTCTCGCTGCGATCGCCACTGCCCACCTGGGCCCGGCGGGCGGAACTTTCCTTCTCCGCCGCCGCCGCCAGCTGGCGCTCCAGCAGCTTGGCCCGCAGGATCGCCATCGCGCGCTCGCGGTTCTGCAGTTGGGAGCGCTCCTGGGTGCAGAACACCCGGATGCCGGTGGGCTTGTGCAGCAGGTCCACGGCTGTTTCCACCTTGTTCACGTTCTGACCACCGGCCCCGCCCGAACGGGCCGTGCTGATCTGGATCTCGGTGGGGTCGATCTGCACCTCCACGGGATCGGCCTCAGGCATCACCGCCACCGTGGCCGTCGAGGTGTGCACCCGTCCCTGGGATTCGGTGGCCGGCACCCGCTGCACCCGGTGCACGCCGGCCTCGAACTTCAATTGGCTGAACACCCCCTCGCCACGGATCGAGAGGATCAGTTCCTTGAAGCCGCCCATGTCAGCTTCCGAGGCGCTGAGCGGTTCCACCTGCCAGCCCAGTGACTGGGCGTAGCGCTCGTACATGCGGGCCAGATCGCCGGCCCAGATCCCGGCCTCGTCTCCGCCGGCCCCGGCCCGGATCTCCAGCATCACGCTGCGCTCATCGCGGGGGTCCCTGGGCAGCAGCGCCAGGGTGAGCCGCTGTTCCAGATCGGCGATGGTGGTTGCCAGGACGGTCAACTCTTCCTGGGCGAGTTGCTCCATCTCGGGGTCACCGCGGTGGTTGCGGAGCAGCTGGCGCGCTTCGCCCTGTTCGCCCAGCAGCCCGTTGAGCCGCTCGTAGTCGGTGACCAGTGGCTCAAGCCGTGCCCGTTCCCGGGCGATGCGCTCGAGCTGCCCTGGGTTGGCGGCCACATCGGGATCCGCCAGTTGCCGCTCCAGGCTGGCGAAGGTGCGGCAGGCCGTCTCCAGGCGCTCGCTGAGAAAGGTGGCATCCATGGCGATCAGTGCAGCCGCTGCGAACGGCAAAAAGCCGGACGCCTTTCAGCACCCGGCTCAGGCCATCGAGGGAACCGCTGGCTCAGGAGGCCACGGAAACGTCTTCGCTGGCTGCTGCGCTGACTTGCTCACCGGCATCAGTCACTTCGGCGGTAGCAACGCCGCCCATGCCGTATTTGCGCATGAAGCGATCGACGCGCCCCTCGGTGTCGAGGATTTTCTGGGTGCCGGTGTAGAAGGGGTGATTGCCGCTCCACACGTCGACGTGCAGTTCGGGGGAGGTGGAGCCGGTGGTCATGATCACCTCTCCATTGCAGATCACCTTGGCATCGGGATACCAGGTGGGATGGATGTCGGGCTTGGCCATGGTGCGGATCAGCGCTTGGAGAACTGAGGAGCCTTGCGGGCTTTCTTGAGGCCGTACTTGCGCCGTTCCTTGGCGCGGGGATCACGGCTGAGGTGTCCTTCGGTCTTGAGGGGTTTGCGGTTGTCGGGGGACAGATCGCAGAGGGCACGTGCGGCGCCCTGCTTGATGGCATCGGCCTGGCCGGTGAGGCCGCCGCCGCGCACGTTCACCAGCAGGTCGTAGTCGTTGGAGAGCCCCAGGGTCTGGAGGGGTGCCTTGACGGCCGTCAGGTAGCTGGGGTTGTAGTTGAGATAGTTGTCGCCGGGGCGTCCGTTGATGGTGATCGCTCCGGTGCCGGGCACCACCCGAACACGGGCGACGGCGGTCTTGCGACGGCCGGTGCCCCAGTAGACAACGCGGTTGGAGGGAGTGCTCATGAGGCGGAGGTGGCGGGATCGAGCGCGAGCAGCTTGGGTTGCTGGGCAGCGTGGGGATGATCAGTGCCCTTGTAGACCTTTAGCTTGCGGAACAGCTGACGACCGAGGGCGTTGTGGGGAAGCATGCCCTTGATCGCCTTTTCGACCACCCGCTCGGGCAGCCGGGCATGGAGGGCTTCGAAGCTCTCGGTCTTCATGCCGCCCGGACGGCCGGAATGGCGGCGGTAGATCTTCTGGTTGGCCTTGTTGCCACTGACCCGGATCTTGTCGGCGTTGATGATGACGACGAAGTCACCGGTATCGAGGTGGGGGGTGAAGTTGGGGTTGTTCTTACCCCGCAGCACCTGGGCCACTTCACTGGCCAGGCGGCCGAGGGTCTGATCCGCTGCGTCCACCAGAAACCACTGGCGCTCGAGGGAATCAATCTGGGGAACGAGGGTCTTGTTCATCGCACCGGTTGGCCGGATCGGTAGCGCACCATCCCGGTGGATGGGGCTGGACAGGGAGTGACGGCAGGGCGCCTGGGGACCAGGGACCGCAAACGCGACTCTGTTGACCCTACCCCTCCGTCGGGGCGGCCCTGAATCAAGGCACACTCCAGGAAGAGAGATGGGGGATCGAAGGCACTCAGGAGTGGGGATCGCTCCCCGGCTCTGGTCCATGGTTCTGCCGGCTCAGAGGCTCCGGCAGACGGGGCAAAAGCTCCGGTGGATCAGGGATTTCCAGCAGATACCGCGGTTGGCAATCATACCACGCAGCTTTTGGGAATACGGGCTCGGGGTAGCCCACCCGCAGCAGGCAGAGGCCCTGGGGTGGAGCCGCTTCTTTGACCTCGCCGCGGGCCCGCTGGCGCCAGCGGCGCTCGAACTCACGGGCGGGGAGCCTTCCTTCACCCACCGCCACCAGTTGGCCCATCAGCAGGCGAACCATGCCGTAGAGGAAGCCGCTGGCCTGGATTTCGGTCACGATCAGATCACCCTGGCGCTCCAGGCTCACCTCCTGAACCGTGGTGCGGGTGTGGGGGCGGCTGCTGCCTGCTCGCTGGAAGGCGGCGAAGTCGTGGTGGCCGAGCAGGCCCCGCAGGCAGGCGAGCATGGCCTGCTCATCCAGCCTCACCTGGTAGCGGTGCCAGCTGAAGGGCGCCATAAACAGATTGGCCCTGCGGGAGTTGTGGATCGTGTAGCGGTAGCGCCGGTGCTCGGCGCTGAAGCACGCATGCCAGTCGGAGCCCACGGCCGCCGCCGCCTGGACTCGGATGCTGGCCGGCAGACGACCGTTGAGGGCAGCAGGCCAGCGCTGGGCGGGGATTGGTCCGGCGCAGTCGAAATGGACCACCTGGGCGGCGGCATGGACGCCCGCGTCGGTGCGACCAGCGGCGAACACACGCGCCGGACCTTCTGGATCCAAGCGGGACATCGCCTCTTCGAGCACCTGCTGGACACCAAGTCCGATGGGTTGGCGCTGCCAACCGCAGTAGGGGGCTCCGTCGTACTGAAGGCAGAGGGCGATCCTGCGCAGGGCCGGAGCCTCGGCCGCTGGCTGAGGGCTGACGTCCTGGGTGCTCAGACCAGCTCGATGATCGCCATTTCGGCGTTGTCGCCGCGGCGGGGCACGGTGCGGATGATGCGGGTGTAGCCGCCGTTGCGCTCGCCGTAGCGCTCCTGGGCCTTGTCGAACAGGGCGTGCACCAGTTGCTTGTCGAAGATGTAGCCGATGGCGCGGCGGCGGGCCGAGAGGCTGCCTTCCTTGGCCAGGGTGATCATGCGCTCGGTCTCATTGCGCAACGCCTTAGCACGGGCCTTGGTGGTGGTCACCCGGCCTTCGCGGATCAGTTGGGTGGTCAGACCACGGAGCAACGCCTTGCGTTGGTCGGCGGGGCGTCCCAGCAGGGGGACTCGGCACTGGTGTCGCATGGTTCTGAGGCTGGGGAAGGGAAACGTTGGGCCGCCGATCAGGCGCTGGTGCGGCTCTGGGGCAGGGAGATGCCGATGCGCTCAAGCGCTTCGATCACCTCATCGGCCGACTTGGAGCCGAAGTTCTTGATCTCCAGCAGATCCTCGTAGCTGAAGCCCATCAGATCGGAAACAGAGTTCACCTGGGCCCGCTTGAGGCAGTTGTAGGCGCGAACGGACAGGTTCAGCTCCTCCAGGGGAATCTGGGCTTCGGCCGAGGGCTCGGGTTCGAGGCCGCCGGGCTCATCCACCAGGCTGAGGGTGGCCAGGGGCTGGAACAGGCCGATCAGTTCGTTGGCCGCCTGGGCCATGGCGTCGTCAGGGGTGACCGAGCCATCGGTGTGGATCTCCAGGCGCAGGCGCTCGCGGGCGGATCCGCCTTCGCCCACGGCCGTTTCATCGACCGTGTAGTTGACACGACGCACGGGCATGAACACCGCGTCGATCTGGAGCAGGTCGATGGCACTGACGTCTTCGTGGTGACGGTCCACCGGGCGGTAGCCGACACCGCGCTCGACGTGAACCTCCAGCTCAAGGCTGTGGCCCTCGGCGACGGTGGCGATCACGCGCTGGCCATCGATCACCTGGACCTGGGGGGAGAACTGCAGGTCGTTGGCCGTGACGGTGGCCGGACCGGTGGCCACCAGACGACCGATCTCCAGGTCACGGCTGCGGCTGTTGACGGCGATTTCCTTGCAGTTGAGCAGGATGTCGAGCACGTCTTCCCGGACACCGGGCACGGTGGCGTATTCGTGGTTGACGCCAGCGATGCGGACGGCGGTGATGGCGCTGCCCTCAAGGCCGCCCATCAGGGCACGGCGCAAAGCATTGCCGAGGGTGATCGCATGGCCCCGGTCGAGGGGGCCGATCACGAACACGCCGGTCTGGGAACGGTCGTCGGCGATCTGGTGTTCGGTCCGATCGATCTGGTACTGCAGCACGGTGCGAAGCTCGAGAGGGTGGGGGAAGCGGGCCTCGACGGGCCGGATGTGGACGATCAGACGCGACGGCGCTTGGCTCGCCTGCAACCGTTGTGGGGCAGAGGTGTGACGTCGCGGATCAGGGTGATCTCCAGGCCGGCCACCTGCAGAGCGCGGATGGCGGTTTCACGCCCTGAGCCGGGGCCGCGAACGAGCACTTCGATCTGGCGCATGCCCTGCTCAAGGGCCCGCCGGGCTGCCGCTTCCGCGGCCGTCTGGGCAGCGAAGGGGGTGCCTTTGCGGGCGCCCTTGAAGCCACTGGCCCCTGCCGAGGACCAGGAGATCACTTCGCCCGAGGTGTCGGTGATCGAGACGATGGTGTTGTTGAAGGTGCTCTGGATGTGGGCCACACCATTGGGCACGTTGCGCTTCGTCTTCTTCGCGCCGGATTTTTTGGCTGGCTTCGCCATGGAGGGGGGCCTGGGAAAGGGAAGGGGGAGGAGGAATGCCCCGATGGGGGTTCGGAGGACGGCTTACTTCTTCTTGCCGGCCACGGTCTTGCGGGCGCCACGGCGGGTGCGGGCGTTGGTGCGGGTGCGCTGACCACGGACCGGAAGGCCCATGCGGTGCCGACGACCACGGAGGCAGCCGATGTCCTGGAGCCGCTTGAGAGCCATGCCCTCCTGACGGCGCAGGTCACCCTCGAGGGTGAAGCCCTCGGCGGCGACCCGCAGCTTCTGGACATCGGCGTCGTCAAGGTCTTTGACGCGGATGTCGGGGTTGACCCCGGTCTTGGCCAGGATCTTCTGGGCCCGGGTCAGCCCGACGCCATAGATGTAGGTGAGAGCAATCTCGACCCTCTTGTCACGAGGGATGTCGACGCCGGCAATCCGAGCCACGAAAGAAACGATCAGTTGAGCAAGGGGTGGCCTGGGATCAGGCCGTTGGACGCACCCCAGGGGGTGAATCCGCCGCCCAGGGGGGGCGGTGGGTCGGGGCCTGGTCAGCCCTGACGCTGTTTGTGCTTGGGGTTGGTGCAGATGACCATCACCCGGCCGTGGCGACGAATCACCCGGCACTTGTCGCACATTTTCTTGACTGAGGCACGCACCTTCATGGTGGTGGACTCTCCGAATTTCCAAACAGCGACCCTACCACACGGGTCAATCCAGGGCGGCGCTGATGCGCTCGGCAATCGCCTCCACCGTGCCGCTGGATTCCACGGCAACCAGCAAACCTTGCTGGTTGTAGTGCTCGATCAGGGGTGCCGTCTGCTCGGCGTAGACCGAGAGGCGATGACGGATCACGGCTTCGTTGTCGTCAGCGCGACCACGCCCCAGCAGCCGTTGCAGCAGCAGGTCGTCGTCGAGCTCCATCAGCACCACCCGTTCGATCGGCTGAGCCAGTTCGGTGAGCAGGGTTTCCAGCGCTTCGGCCTGGGTCAGGTTGCGGGGGAAGCCATCCAACAGCCAGCCGCCTTGGTGGCCGCTCAGGCGGCCACGCACGATCGCCAGCACCAGCTGGTCGCTGACCAGTTCGCCGCGGGCCATCACGGCCTCGGCCTCCTGGCCCAGGGCCGTGCCGGCTTTGACCTCTCCTCGCAGCAGGTCGCCGGTGGAGAGATGCAGCAGCCCGCGGGAGGCGCAGAGGAGTTGGGCCTGGGTGCCCTTGCCGGCCCCGGGGGGGCCGAGAAACAGAATGCGTTGGGTCATTGGCGCACCATGCCTTCGTAGCGCTGGGAAATCACGTAGGTCTGGACCTGTTTGGCCGTGTCGATCGCCACACCCACCAGGATCAGCAGCGAGGTGGCACCGAGGCCCTGGAAAGTGCGCACCTGGGTGGCCCCCTCCACGGCCGAGGGGATGATCGCCACCGACCCCAGGAACAGTGCCCCCAGGAGTGTGAGCCGATTCTGAACCCCTGAGAGATAGAGGGCCGTGGCCGAACCCGGCCGCACCCCGGGCACGGCCACACCACTGCGCTTGAGGTTGGTGGCGATGTCGAGGGGGTTGACGGTGAGCGTGGCGTAGAAAAAGGAGAAACCGCAGATCAGGGCGAAGAACACCAGGGCGTAGAGCCAGGGGGTGCTGCTGTTGGGGTTGAGGTAACTCGCCGCCTGGATCAGCCAGGGGGAGCGGGTCACGTTGGCAATGGTCAGGGGGAGGAAGATCACCGCCGAAGCGAAGATGATCGGCATCACGCCACCGGCGTTGAGCTTCAGGGGCAGGTAGCTCTGGCGGGCCGCCAGGCTGCTGGTCTGTCCCACCTGGCGCTTGGCGCTGATGATCGGGATGCGCCGGTAGCCCTCCTGCACGAAGATGATCCCGACGATCGTGATCAGGAACACCAGTACCAGCATCACGATGCCGCCCACGGTGCTGCGGTCGCCGCTCTGGGCCAGTTCGATCGTGGAGCCGAGGGCCTTGGGCAGGGTGGCCACGATGTTGACGAAGATCACCAGGGAGGCTCCCTGGCCGATGCCCCGTTCGGTGATCACCTCACTCACCCACATCACCACCATCGAGCCGGTCACCAGGGCCAGGGCGGTCTGAATCACGAACACCGGTTCGCTCAGTCCCGGCAGGGCGTACTGCTTGAGGATGAGCGCGAACACCGTGCTCTGCAGGATGCCCCAGCCCAGGGCCACGTAGCGGGTGATCTGGGCGAGCTTGCGGCGTCCGGCCTCGCCTTCGTTCTTCTGCAGCTCCTCAAGGCTGGGGATGGCCGCCGTGAGCAGCTGGATGATGATCGAGGCATTGATGAACGGCAGGATCCCCAGGGCGAAGACCCCCAGGGTGGAGAGACCGCCGCCGGTGAAGATGTCGAGGAAGCCGATCAACTGGCCGCCCCTGGAGATGAATTCCTGAAAGGCCACCCGATCGATGCCGGGCATGGGCACGTAGATGCCCAGACGGACCATCAACAGCAATCCGAGCGTGATCAGCACCCGGTCGCGGAGGCCTTTGGCCTGGACCATCTGGGTGAGGATTTCCCCGGCACTGGGGTTTCTCCCCCGGCTGATGAGCATGGCTTGTCGCAGTCGAGGGGATGACGAGGACGGACGGCCTGGCCTAGGGGCTGGATGCGGAAGGGATCACCGGGGTGCCCGAGGGACGGGTCAGTCGATGATCTCGCAGCTGCCGCCCGAGGCTTCGATCTTCTCGCGGGCGCTGGCGGTGAAGGCCGCCGCCTGGACGGTGAGCTTCACCTTGAGGTCGCCGTTGCCGAGGATCTTCAGGGGATGCTTGGGACTGGTGACCAGCCCTTCTTTGACCAGCAGATCCAGGTTCACCGTGGTGCCGGCCTTGAGCTCCGACAGCTTGGAGACGTTCAGCACCGTGAACTGCTTCTGGTTCACCAGGGGGAAGTGCTTGAGCTTGGGCAGACGGCGGTAGAGGGGCATCTGGCCCCCCTCGAAGCCCGGCCGGGTGGGGCTGCCGGAGCGGGATTTCTGGCCGCGCATGCCGAAGCCGCAGCTGGCGCCCTGGCCGGCGGCGATGCCGCGACCTTTGCGTGTCTTGCGGCGACGGGCCCCGACCTGGGGCTTGAGGGTATCGAGACGGAGGTTGGTCATGGCGGACTCAGGAGTAGATCTGCTCGAGGGAGATGCCGCGCTCCTTGGCGGTCTCCTTGTGGGTGCGAAGCGCCTGGAGGGCGTCCATGGCGGCGCGGGCGTTGTTGAGGGGGGTCTTGCTGCCCAGGCGCTTGGCCAGGATGTTCTTGATCCCCGCCAGCTCCAGCACCGTGCGGATCGAGCCGCCGGCGATCACCCCGGTGCCCGGGGCAGCGGGACGGATCAACACGCTGGCGGCACCGTCACCCCCGCGGCTGAGGGTGGGGATCGAGCTGTGACGGGTGAGGGGCACCTTCACCAGATGCTTCTTGCCGTCGGCCACGCCCTTGCGAACGGCGCCGATGACGTCACCGGCCTTGCCGACGCCCACGCCCACCTGACCGCGCTCGTTGCCGACCACGACGATGGCCCGGAAGCTCATCTTCTTGCCGCCCTTGACGGTCTTGGAGACCCGGCGGATCTGAACCACACGCTCCTGCCATTCGGAGTCGCGTTCCTGACCGCGTCGGTTGTCGCGGCCCCGGCCACCGCCCTTGCGGTCACCGCCCCTGCCCTCGTTGCGGCCACCGCCGCCACCGCGCCGCTGTTCATGCTGGCCTTCGGCCGCCGCAGGAACGTCGGCCGCCGCCGGGATGTCGTTGGACTGAATCTGGTTGTTGGTTTCGGTCATGGTGAGAGCAGGGATCAGAACTGAAGGCCCGCTTCCCGGGCGGCGTCAGCCAGGGCCTTCACCCGGCCGTGGTACAGGTTGCCACCGCGATCGAAGACCACCTGCTGGATGCCCTGGGCGAGGGCACGCTTGGCCACCAACTCACCAACGGCCACGGAGGCATCGGTGGTGTTGCTGGTGGTGAGGGCGATGCGCAGATCCTTGTCGAGGGTCGAGGCGGCGGCCAGGGTGTTCTGGGCGTCGTCGTCGATGACCTGGGCGTAGATGTGGTTGTTCGAGCGGAACACGGCCAGACGCGGACGTTGGGCCGTGCCTGTGAGATGGCGACGCAGGCGGCGGTGCCGTTTCTGGGTCTGCTGTTTGCGGGAAAGGGAGGACATGGCGGTACGGGGTGGGGGCGGTCAGATCGACCTCATTTCTTACCGGTCTTGCCGGCTTTGCGGAGGATCCGCTCGCCCTCGTACTTGATGCCCTTGCCCTTGTAGGGCTCGGGAGGACGAATGGCGCGCACTTTGGCGGCTTCGTTGCCCACCAGCTCCTTGTCGGCTCCGGAGACGAACACCTGGGTGTTGTTCTCCACGGCGAAGGTGATCCCATCGGGGGGGACCATCTCCACCGGGTGGCTGTAGCCCGCCAGGACCACAAGGTTGCGGCCCTTGAGCTGGGCCCGGTAGCCCACCCCGATGATTTCCAGTTTGCGTGTGAACCCCTGGCTGACCCCCTCGACCATGTTGGCGACGAGGGTGCGGCTGAGGCCGTGGCGCTCCCGGGAGCGGCGACTCGTGTTGGCGGGAGCCACCACCACGGAGGAATCCTCCTGGCTGATCAACACCCCATCGGGGAGGGTGCGGGACAACTCACCTTTGGGCCCCTTCACGGTGACGGCCAAGCCATTGAGGCTGACGGTCACCTTGGCGGGGACGGGGATCGGGGCTTTACCTATGCGTGACATGAATCAATCTCCCAGGTCAATAGACGTAGCAGAGCACTTCGCCGCCGACACCCTGCTTGCGGGCGTCACGGTCGCTCATCACACCTTTTGAGGTGGAGATGATGGCCACTCCGAGTCCGCCCAGCACCTTGGGGAGCTGGCGGGTGTTCTTGTAGATGCGCAGGCCGGGCTTGCTCACCCGCTGCACGCGGCGGATGGTGGGCTGCCGGTGCTTACCGCTGTACTTCAGCTGGAGGACGAGGTGGCTTTGCACCCCTTCGCCCTCTTCGCTGATCTCGGCGATGAAGCCTTCCTGCTGCAGCACCTTGGCGATGCTGAGCGCCATGCGCGAAGCGGGAACCTTGGTGTTCTCGTGCTTCTTCTCACTCGCATTGCGGATGCGGGTGAGCAGGTCTGAAATTGGGTCGTGGTTGGCCATGGTCGGGTCCGAAGAGGGCTCAGTTGCTGCGGAACGGCATTCCCATCTCGCGGAGGAGGGCCCGGCCCTCTTCGTCGTTACGGGCACTGGTCACGATGGTGATGTCCATGCCGCGGATGGCGTCGATCTTGTCGTAGGAGATTTCAGGGAAGATGATCTGTTCCCGAACCCCCAGGGTGTAGTTCCCCCGGCCGTCGAAACTCTTGGGGCTGACGCCACGGAAGTCGCGGATGCGCGGCAACGCCAGGTGGATCAGGCGCTCCAGGAAGGCGTACATCCGCTCACCCCGGAGGGTGACGGCCACGCCGATCGGCATGCCCTGGCGGATTTTGAAGGCGGCGATCGCCTTCTTCGCCCGGGTCACCACCACCTTCTGGCCGGTGATGGTGGCCAGTTCGGCAATGGAGGCCTCGAGGGCCTTGGCATTCTGGGCGGCTTCACCGAGGCCCCGGTTGACGGTGACTTTCAGCACCTTGGGGACTTCGTGGACGTTGGAGAGATCGAGATCCTTGAGCAACTTGGGCTGGATCGTCTCCCGGTAGCGCTGTTTCAGTGACATGACGGGGGGAAGGGGTGCGCTTCTGGGCGTGGTCAGAAGGCGGACAGGGACGCGGGAGGGGAAAGAGGGAGGGTGGGGGGTCTGGCGTTCAGTCGATCAGTTCGCCGGTCTTTTTGAGGCGGCGTTTCTTGGAGCCGTCCTTGTCGACGACGATCTCCACCCGGCTGGCCACCTTTTTGTTGGTGGAGTACAGCATCACATTCGAGGCATGCACGGAGGCCTCCTCGGTGACGATGCGGCCGCTTTCGCCCTCCTGGGTGGGCTTGACGTGACGGGTGCGCAGGTTGATGCCCTGCACAATCACGCGGTTTTCGTTAGGCAGGGTGCGGAGCACCTCACCGGTCTTGCCCTTGTCCTTGCCGGCGATCACCTGGACGGTGTCGCCTTTGCGGATGCGCAACTTGATGCGCTGGGTGGGCTTGGCTTTGACGGTGGCGGTAGCCATCTCAGATCACCTCCGGAGCGAGGGACACGATCTTGGTGAAGTTCCGCTCCCGCAGTTCGCGGGCGACGGGACCGAAGACGCGGGTGCCCTTGGGGTTGTTGTCGTTGCCGAGGATCACCGCGGCGTTGTCGTCGAAGCGGATCGAATTGCCCGTGTCACGACGGAGGGTGGCCCTGGTGCGCACCACCACTGCTTTCACTACATCCGATTTCTTGACGCCCATGTTGGGCATGGCGTCTTTGACGGCGGCCACAATCACATCGCCCACGTGGGCGTAGCGACGGTTGGTGCCGAGCACCCGGATGCACTGAATGCGCTTGGCGCCACTGTTGTCAGCGACGTTTAGGTAGGTTTCCTGCTGAATCATTTTGAGAACTCCTCAGCTGGCGCCGTTGGGGGTAAGAACTTCGGCCACGGTCCAGCGCTTGGTGCGGCTGAGCGGTCGGGTTTCGGTGATCCGAACCCGATCGCCGACGCGGCAGGCGTTGGCTTCATCGTGGGCCTTGTAGCGGGTGGTGCGGCTGACGGTCTTTTGGTAGATGGGGTGGGGGAAGCGGTTTTCCACCGCCACCACCACCGTTTTGTCCATCTTGTCGCTGACGACGGTGCCGACCCTTTCCTTGAGTGCCATGGGATCGAGGGGGGTATCAGGTGGAGACGGTGGAGCGCTTGCGCTCCGCCTGCACCGTCTGAAGCTGGGCCAGCTTGATGCGGGCCAGCTTGAAACGGTGGGGTTGCTCCAGTCGGCGGGTGGCCTGCTGGAAGCGCAGGTCGAACAGTTCGCGGCGGGTGCCGTCGATCTGCTCGTTGAGTTCGCCGTCGCTGAGTTTGCGCAGGTCGGCGATGTCGGGGCGTGCCATGGGTCAGGCCTCCACGGGTTGAACGGGGACCGAGGTGGTTTCCGCCTCCTGGTCGGCCAGGGTCAGAAACTTGGTCTTGATCGGCAGTTTGTACTGCGCCAGGCGCATGGCCTCCCGGGCAATCGTTTCGGTGATCTCGGGACCGCCCATCTCAAAGAGAATGCGCCCCGGTTTGATCACGGCCACCCAGAACTCCGGGTTGCCCTTACCGGAACCCATGCGGGTTTCGGCAGCGCGCATGGTCACGGGCTTGTCGGGGAAGATCCGGATCCAGATCTTTCCGCCCCGTTTGACGCTGCGGCTCATGGCACGCCGGCTGGCCTCGATCTGGCGGGAGGTGATCCACCCGCACTCCTGGGCTTGAAGGGCAAACTGACCGAAGGCAACGGTGTTGCCTCGGGTGGCGACGCCGCACATGCGGCCCCGTTGCTGTTTGCGGAATTTGACGCGTTTTGGACTCAGCATGGTTCAGGTCTCCTGATCACTCCTCGTTGGAGCGGTCTTCGAACTGTTGGGGCCGCCGGCTGGCCCTGCGCTTGGGACCGGCACCCACGGGCAGTTGTTCCTGCTGCCCGGGGAGGATTTCACCTTTGAAGACCCAAACCTTGATGCCCAGCACCCCGTAGGTGGTGGTGGCCACCTTGGTGGCGTAGTCGATGTCGGCGCGGAGGGTGTGCAGGGGCACACGGCCTTCGCGAGTCCATTCCGTACGGGCGATCTCAGCCCCGTTGAGGCGGCCGCTCACCTGGATCTTCAGCCCCAGGACCCCAGCCCGCTGGGCGCGCTGAACGGTCATGCGCAGCACACGGCGGAAGGCCACGCGCTTCTCCAGCTGCTGGGCGATGTATTCGGCCAGCAGGTAGGCGTCGGCGTCGACCCGCTCCACTTCCACCACGTTGATGCGCACCTGACGGTGGGTATCGCCGATGGTTTTCTGGATGCCGGCGCGCAGGTCTTCGATGCCGCTGCCCTGGCGGCCCACCAGTACGCCGGGGCGTGCCGTCTTGAGTTCGACCTCGAGTTGGTCGGCCTTACGGGCGATCAGCACATCGCTGATGCCGGCGCTGGCGTACTTCTTGTGGATGAAGGTGCGAATCCGGTCGTCCTCCTGAAGAAGGATCGGATAGGTCTTGCTGGGGGCGTACCAACGGGAGCGGTGGTCCTGGGTGATCCCCAGGCGCAGGCCGGTTGGATGGATCTTGTGTCCCATCGGGCGGTGTCCTCGGGGGTCAGGCGGTGGTGGCTGCCACAGCAATGCTGATGTGGCAGGTTTGTTTCTTGATCGCGTAGGCACGGCCCTGGGCGCGCGGCCGGAACCGCTTCAGGGAGGGGCCCATGTCCGCCGTGGCCTGGCTCACCACCAGGCTGGCGGGGTCGAGCCCCAGGTTGTGCTCCGCATTCGCCACGGCGGACCGCAACACCTTGGTGATGGGGCCCGTGGAGCGGTAGGGCATGAACTCAAGCAGGATCAGCGCTTCCCGGTAGGACCGGCCACGGATCTGATCGAGCACACGACGCACCTTGGATACGGATCCGCGGATGTAGCGGCCGTGGGCAAGGGCTTGGGTGGTGGGGGTGGAATTGGCCATAAGTCGATCCTTAACGGGCACCTTTCTTGTCCTTGATGTGGCCCCGGAAGGTGCGCGTGGGGGCGAACTCCCCAAGCTTGTGACCCACCATCTGCTCCGTCACGTAGACGGGAACATGGGCTTTGCCGTTGTGAACGGCAATGGTGTGGCCGATCATCATCGGCAGGATGGTGGAAGCGCGTGACCAGGTCTTGATCACACCCTTGTCACCGGCGGTGTTCTGGGCCTCGACCTTGCGGAGCAGGCTGTCGGCCACAAACGGACCTTTTTTGAGTGAACGTCCCATGGCGGTTTAAGCAGACAACAAAACGGTGGTGAGCATCAGGAATCCCGTCCGCCACGGCTCCGCTTGGAGGTGCGGCGACGCTTCCGGAGCACGAACCGGTTGCTGGGTTTGTTGCGTTTGCGGGTCTTGAGGCCCAGGGCGGGTTTGCCCCAGGGGGTGACCGGACCGGAGCGGCCGATCGGTGCCCGACCCTCGCCACCACCGTGGGGGTGGTCGCAGGGGTTCATGACGCTGCCGCGCACCTGGGGGCGACGGCCGAGCCAGCGCTTGCGGCCGGCCTTGCCGAGGCTGGTGTTGCGCACTTCGGCGTTGCCGACTTCGCCGAGGGTGGCGTAGCACTCCCGGCGCACCAGACGCACTTCGGTGGAGGGCAGCTTGAGGGCGACATAGTCGCCTTCTTTGGCCATCACCTGGGCACTGGCTCCGGCGGTGCGCACCATCTGTCCACCGCGGCCGGCATAGAGCTCGACGTTGTGGACGCTGGAGCCCAGGGGGATCGCCGAGAGGGGCAGGGCGTTGCCGGTTTCGATCGGGGCCTCGGGCCCGGAAATCACCTGCTGGCCAAGCTCAACCCCTGCGGGGGCCAGGATGTACCGCTTCTCGCCATCGACGTAGAAGAGCAGCGCCAGGCGCGCGTTGCGGTGCGGGTCGTAGTGAATAGCCGCCACTTTGGCGGCCACGCCGTGCTTGTCACGGCGGAAGTCGACCATGCGGTATAGGCGCTTGTGGCCGCCGCCGCGGTGGCGGCAGGTGATCACGCCGCGGTTGTTGCGGCCCTTGCGCCGGTGCTTGGCCTCAACAAGGCTGCGCTCGGGCTTGCGCTCGGTGACTTCACTGAAGTCGCTCGCCACCCGGGTGCGGGTGCCGGGGGTGTAGGGGCGGTACTTACGGATTGCCATAACGGTTCAGACCCCTCAGGACTCAGGGAAAAGCTGGATGGCGTTGCCTTCGGCCAGGCGCACCACCGCCTTTTTCACCTGGGCACGCTTGCCGGCGAAACGGCCCACCCGGCGCGCGCGCCGGGGAGGGTTCATGGTGCTGATGCCGATGACACGCACGTCGAACAGCTGTTCGACGGCGGCCTTGATGTCGGGTTTGGCGGCCCGGTGATCCACCTCGAAGGTGTACTGGTTCTGCTCGAGGGCGCGGGTGGCCTTCTCGGTGATCAGCGGCCGGCGGATGACATCCGCGAGCCGACCTGCGAAACGCTCAGTCATCGCCGTAGACCTCCTGAATCTTTGCGAGGGCTTCTTCGCTCACCACCAAGGTGTTGGCGTGGAGCAGATCGAACACGTTGAGCTGATCGGCGGCGATCAACTTGACGGTTTCGAGGTTGCGCACCGAACGGCGCACCACCTCGCTGGCGCCATCGAGCACCAGCAACACCTTGGAGCCCTCGGCGATGCCGAGACGCTGCAGGGCAGCGGTGATCTCCTTGGTTTTGGGGGTTTCGAGGTCTGCGGCGAAGCCTTTGACCACCACGAGATTCTCGAGGCGGCTCACCAGGGCGGTGCGCAGGGCGAGGCGACGCTCCTTGCGGTTCATCGCCTTGGTGTAGGTGCGGGGCTTGGGCCCGAAGGTCACGCCACCACCGGGGCGCAGGGGGGTGCGGATCGAACCCTGGCGGGCCCGGCCCGTGCCTTTCTGCTTGTAGGGCTTGCGGCCACCACCACGCACTTCGGAGCGGGTGAGGGTGCTGGCCGTGCCCTGGCGGGCATGGGCCAGCTGGCGAACGACGGCGCGGTGCACCAGAGCGTTGGCGCTCGATTCCTTGGCGACCCGGAGCTCAAGGCTGGCCTTGCCGGCCTCCTTGCCCTGCCAGTCGCGAATCTGAATGTCAGCCATCACTTCCCTCCGTTGGCAGGCTTGGTACCCACCCGCTTGGCGGGGGAGATGTTCAGCAGGCTGCCGGGCTTGCCGGGCACCGAGCCTTTGACCACCAGCAGGTTGCGCTCGGTGTCCACCTTCAGGATCGTCAGACCTCGGGTGGTGATCTGCTTGCCGCCGTAGCGGCCCGCCATGCGCTTGCCGGGGTAGACCCGGCCGGGCGTGGTGCCGGCGCCGATCGAACCAGGCTCGCGGTGGTTCTTTGAACCGTGGCTCATGGGGCCACGGCTGAAGCCGTGGCGCTTCTGCAGACCGGTGAAGCCGCGGCCCATGGTGTCGCCGCTGACATCGATCTTCTGGCCGGCTTCAAACGCGGCGACGGTGATGGAGGAGCCCAGCTCCAGGCCATCGACGCTGTCGACGCGGTATTCGCGCAGATGGCGCAGGGGCTCGCTGCCGGATTTGGCCAGGTGGCCCCTGGCAGGCTGGTTCACCAGCTTTTCGCGGATGTCGCCAAAGCCGACCTGCACGGCGACGTAGCCGTCGGTGCCGGTGCTCTTGAGTTGGGTGATGCGGCAGGGACCCGCCTCGATCACGGTGACCGGGATGGATCTGCCTGCATCGTCGAAGAATTGGGACATGCCCAATTTCTTCCCGAGGATGCCGATGGACATAGGAGGATGAAAAACGCCAGCGGAACCACCGATCGCCAGGTCCGAAGGGACGGCGAAGGATGTGGGCTGATTCGATCGAACGCAGACGGAACCGGGGCCATCCCGTGAAGGAGGAATCCGGTTGGCTAGCGGGAGGCGAAACAGCAGGCTGGGACTTGAGGAACCGGACCCTTGGGCGCTCACCGATCAAAGATCGGCCGTGCCATTGGGCGCATTCGACAGTTTCCCGACGGACTCCGCTCGGATGAATCCAAGGGGAGAGAACGTACTTGGCCAGGGAAGGTCGTCACCAATGACGACCTGGTGCAGCGCGCTGGAGGCCCGGCTAGCGGACGGGCACAGAACGGTTGCACAAGCAAACAACATACCCTATGGGCCTGAACCATCCCTCATCGACCACCCGCCAGGTTCAGGGTCTTAACTGTCAAACTGACGCCATCTCGAGGTCTGCCCCGATGCCCCTGTTGCTTTCAGGCCGCGGATTTCGCCAGGAGTTGGAGCGTTTTGGAGCCCTGGCGGTCCATGCACCCCTCGAAGGCGGTGCCGAAACGCGCCTGTTGCGTCGGCTGCGGGCGGCGGGCTACCGGGCCCAGATCACCTCGGCCCGGGGGCTCGGTGATCCCCAGGCCTACCTCCTGGAACTGCACGGCATCCGTCCCCCCCATCTCGGTCACCACAGCGTTGGCAAGGGGGCCGCGGTGGGCGAGGTGCAGAGGGTGATGCCCCAGCTCGGTGCCCTGCTGGAAGGTGAGGCCCCGATCGTGCTCTGGCTTCTGGAAGGTCAGGTGCTCTCCAACGCTGAACTGCGTTCCCTGATCCAGCTGACCCGCACGGTGCCTGGCCTGCACATGGTGGTGGAAATGGGGGGTGCCCGCAGCCTGCGCTGGCAGCCCCTTGAGCAACTCGTTGCTGCCTGAGCAGGCGCTGGCGGCCGGTCACTGGGTCAAATTGATCTGCGGAGCCAGCAACCAGGACCTGCCCGCGATCGAGGACCTCTGCGGCATCTATGCGCTGGCGGGGGTCGATTGCATCGATGTGGCCGCCGATGGGGCCGTGGCGGCGGCCGCCCGACGGGGGATGGCCTGGGCGGCTGAGCGGGGCGCCATGCAGCCCTGGTTGATGGTGAGCCTCAGCGATGGGGCCGATCCCCATTTCCGCAAGGCCTGGTTCGATCCGGAGCGCTGCCCGCCGGAGTGCCCAAGGCCCTGCCAGCGGGTTTGCCCGGCCCTGGCCATCGGTGAGCGTGGCGCTGTGCTGCAGCAGCGCTGCTATGGCTGTGGCCGTTGCCTGCCGGTTTGTCCCCTTGGCCTGATCGAGGAACGAAACCACCAGTTGGCTCCCGAAGCGGTGGCGCCCTTGCTGGCGGAGCTGCGGCCGGAGGCCGTGGAGATCCACACCCGCCCCGGTCGGGGGCGGGCCTTCACTGATCGTCTGGCCCAGGTCAAGGCCTCCGGCCTTGTGTTCAAGCGGCTGGCGGTGAGCTGTGGCCTGGAGGATCTGGTGGGGCCGGGGGCGCCCGGGGCCCTCGCTGATGAACTCTGGGGCCGGTTCATGGCGCTGCGTGCCCTTGGCTTCCGTCCCCTCTGGCAGCTGGATGGGCGGCCGATGAGCGGCGATCTGGGGGCCGGCAGCGCCCATGCCGCCGTCAGGCTGTTGCGGGAACTGCGGGCGATCGCCCCCCCCGGTCCGCTTCAGCTGGCCGGTGGCACCAACGCCACCAGCCTGGCTCAGGTGCGGCGCCAGGGGTTGCGCCCCGCGGTGGCCGGCGTGGCCTTCGGGGGGGTGGCCCGCCGCCTGCTCCAACCGCTGTTGCAGCGCGCCCAGGAACGGGGAACGGGACTGCTGGCCGATCGGGAGCTGGTGGCGGAAGCCCTGGCCATGGCTCGCTCGCTGCTCGATCCCTGGCGGACCCAGGATGGAGCGAATCCCTGACCCCGAGGCTGGGCCCTTGAACGCCCCGATTCCAGATCCCAGCCCCCTGATCGCGCCCCAGCGGATCACCGACGATCTGGATCGTCTGCTGGAGGTGCTGCCCGAGGGGCTGCAGCTGGCCCTGGCGGAGCCGGCCCGTCGGGAGCAGTTGCTGGAGGTGGTGCTCGATCTGGGCCGCGTGCCCGAAGCCCGTTATCCCGGCCGGGCGCTGACCCTGGGGGAGCGCCCGATCGAGCGCGGGGATCTGGCGGCTGTGGTGGAGCGGCTCGGCCGCTTCGGCGGCGACAACCGGGCCGGGATCGAGCGCACCCTGCACCGCATCAGCGCCATCCGCAACCGGGGCGGTGAGGTGGTGGGTCTCACCTGCCGGGTGGGTCGGGCGGTCTACGGCACCGTGGCCATGGTCAGGGATCTGCTGGACACAGGGCAGTCACTGCTGCTGATGGGGCGCCCCGGGGTGGGCAAGACCACGGCCCTGCGGGAGATCGCCCGGGTGCTGGCCGATGAGCTGGAGCGGCGGGTGGTGGTCATCGACACCAGCAATGAGATCGCCGGCGATGGCGACATTCCGCATCCCGCGATCGGGCGGGCCAGGCGCATGCAGGTGGCGCGGCCGGAGCTGCAGCACCAGGTGATGATCGAGGCGGTGGAGAACCACATGCCTGAGGTGATCGTGATCGATGAGATCGGCACCGAACTCGAGGCCCAGGCCGCCCGCACGATCGCCGAACGGGGCGTGATGCTGGTGGCCACGGCCCACGGCAACGAGCTGGCCAACCTGATCAAGAACCCCACCTTGAGCGATCTGGTGGGCGGCATCCAATCGGTCACCCTCGGGGATGAGGAGGCCCGTCGTCGGGGTTCGCAGAAATCCGTGCTGGAGCGCTGCGCCGAGCCCACCTTCCCCCTGGCGGTGGAGATGCATGCCCGCAGCCACTGGCTGGTGCACCGGGAGGTGGCCCGCACCGTGGATCTCCTGTTGCGGGGACAGCCCCCTCGGCCCCAGGTGCGCGAACTGGCCCCCGATGGGCGGCTGCGGCTGGTGGATCTCGGCGGGACTCCCGGGCTCGATCCACCCCCTCGCCCGGCGCGATCGCGCCCGACCAGTCCGCCAGGGCCCCGACCCCGCCCTGCCCTGGTGCCGGTGCCCATGCCGGCTCCGTTCGAGTCCGCTCCCCTGGCCTACGAATCAGCCGTGCGAGATCCCGAGCGCGGGAGCGCTGGGCCCCTGCGGTTGTTCTGCTGCGGCCTGAGCGAACACCTGGTGGACCAGGCGATGCGCGGCCAGCTCTATTCGGTGGTCCGGGCAGAGGCGGTGGAGCACGCGGACGCGGTGCTGAGCATCCGTCAGCAGCTGGGGCGGGATCCCGAGGTGCGACGGCTGGCCCAGCTCCACGGCGTTCCGATCCTGGTGATCAAGTCCGACAGCCTGCACCAGATCCAGCGGGCCTTCGAGCGCCTCCTGCGCCACCACCCCAGCCAGGTGCTTCAGAGCGCCCCGGCGGCCCAGTTCGATGACAGCCACGGAGCGATGGAGGAATGCCGGCTGGCGGTGGAGCAGGTGGTGTTGCCCCAGGGCCGGCCGGTGGAGCTGCTGCCTCGCAACGATCGGGTGCGCAGCCAGCAGGCCGAACTGGTGGGCCGCTACCGCCTGCGCTGGGCGGAATTCGGCAGCGGCCCCACGCGGCGGTTGCGGGTGTTCCCGGCCTGAGTCCGGGAGCGCCCTGATGGGCCGAAGCCGGCCATCAGCAGGCGGCCTGAACGGAGATTGACGGAGGGCGACCCGCTGTGGGTAACTAGCTAGGCGCTCAGCATTGCGCTGGTGCGATGGGCCGTCGCCAAGTGGTAAGGCAGCGGGTTTTGGTCCCGCCATTCCTAGGTTCGAATCCTAGCGGCCCAGTTTTCAACCCCCTGTGCGTGGTCCTCCCGTGACCCCAGCTCACCCCCGGAGCGGCCCACTGCTGGTCTTCGATTTCGACGGGGTTCTGGTGGACGGAATGAGCGAGTACTGGTGGAGTGCCTGCCGGGCGGCCTGCGAATTGGATCCCGAGCTGGCGGTGAGCGAGCAGGCGCCACCCGCCTTCGTTCGCCTGCGGCCCCTGATCCACAAGGGCTGGGAGATGGTGCTGGTGGCCGCTGAGTTGGCTTGTCCCGGTTTCGATCTGGAGCTGGCCCTTGGCTCCTACGACCGCTGGTTGAGCGGGGCGCTGGCGCGCCGGGGCTGGGAGCCCGAGCGCTTGCAGGCGGCCCTGGAGCGGGTGCGCCGCTCGGCCATCGCCGCTGATCGCGGCGCCTGGCTGGCCCTGCACCGGCCGTTCCCTGGCCTGGCGGAGCGGCTGGGCGCCCTGGCGGCGGAAGGTGCCGACTGGCTCGTGCTCACCACCAAGGGGGCGGCCTTCGCCCGGGAGCTGCTGGAGGGCTTCGGGATGGAACCGCTGCAGGTGTTCGGCCATGAGCACGGCAGCAAGCCGGAGGTGCTGCTGCGCCTCTCCGCCAGCGGGCGTCCGCTCTGGTTCATCGAGGATCGCCGGCCCACGCTTGAGGCGGTGCGGGCCACCCCTGGCCTGGAGCGGGTGCGCTGCTTCCTGGTGTCCTGGGGGTACCTGGGGCCGGGTGATCGGCAGGACCTGCCGGAGGGGATCGCACTGCTGGAGCCGGAGCGACTGGCGGCCCCCTTGGCGGCCTGGCCCTGATCCGCTAGGGTACGCCTGTACTAGCCGATACGGCAGGCGGGAACGGTGGCACTGGCTTCCGTGAAGCCGCCACAGCCCCGCTGGGGGGCCTGCCAACTTGCCCCGCCTGGGGCCTGCTCCGCGGCCCGTTCCATCGCTGACCACCCAGACCATGCCTGCTGATTTCCCCAAGACCACCTCCGCCCGGGCCGGAGACGCCAGAGGGCCTGAGGCCAAGGCCGCCGAGGCCCGAGCCGGCGAGCGCGACAAGGCACTGGGTCTGGTGCTCAACCAGATCGAGCGCAATTTCGGCAAGGGCTCGATCATGCGTCTGGGGGATGCCTCCCGCATGCGGGTGGAAACCTTCTCCACCGGTGCCCTCACCCTCGATCTGGCCCTGGGTGGTGGCTATCCCAAGGGCCGGGTGGTGGAGGTCTATGGCCCGGAAAGCTCCGGCAAGACCACCCTCACCCTCCACGCCATCGCCGAAGTGCAGAAGCGCGGCGGTGTAGCCGCCTTCGTGGATGCGGAGCACGCCCTGGATCCGGTCTATGCCGCCGCCCTGGGCGTCGACATTGAGAACCTGTTGGTGTCCCAGCCGGACACCGGTGAAATGGCTCTGGAGATTGTCGACCAGCTGGTGCGCTCCGCCGCCGTCGACATCGTCGTGGTCGACTCGGTGGCAGCCCTCACCCCCCGGGCGGAGATCGAAGGGGAGATGGGGGATCTGTCGGTGGGCGGCCAGGCCCGGCTGATGAGCCAGGCGATGCGCAAGATCACCGGCAATATCGGCAAATCCGGTTGCACCGTGATCTTCCTCAACCAGCTGCGCCAGAAGATCGGCGTCACCTACGGCAACCCTGAGACCACCACCGGCGGCAACGCCCTCAAGTTCTACGCCTCGGTGCGCCTCGACATCCGCCGCATCCAGACCCTCAAACGTGGCACCGAGGAATACGGCATCCGCGCCAAGGTGAAGGTGGCCAAGAACAAGGTGGCGCCCCCCTTCCGCATCGCCGAGTTCGACATCCTGTTCGGCCGCGGCATCAGCATCCTGGGCTGCCTGCTCGATCTGGCCGAGGAAACTGGCGTGGTGGTGCGCAAGGGTGCCTGGTACAGCTACGAGGGCGACAACATCGGCCAAGGCCGCGACAACACCATCGGCTGGCTGGAGCAGAACCCCGAGCAGAAGGAGGTGATCGAAGCCCTGTTGCGCCGCAAGCTCACCGAAGGGGCGGACGTCACCGCCAACTCGATGAAGCCCTTGGCGGCGGCCGCCGCCAAGCTGGCCGCCATGCCCGTGCCGGAGGATGATGAGGAGCTGCTGGCCCAGGCCGGTTAAGCGCCACAGCAGGCAAGTATGAGGGCCTTCCACGGCCCTTGGAGTTGTGTGTGGGCTAGGCTGCGGCCGTTGCTATCGGGCCCTGGCCTGGACGGGACGCGCTCAGGGAGGGCCTGAGCTGGCGTGGAGATGGTCTGGGTGTCATCCCGGAGGTGACGATCAGCTGGGGCTGATCGATTGGCTCGAGCCAGGAAGGAATCCTTCCAAGCTCTGCCGCCTGAACCGTAGGGATTTCCCTTGACTAAGGCCTGGGGGCCGTAGGGCTGCGTTGATGGGAGGTGCGGTGTCGATGCCGCTCGCCAGCTTCGGCCCCAGCGGCTCAAGCGGCCGTTACGCCCTGCCTGCGGCTGATTGGGGAAGGTGCTGACAGGTGCCCCAGCCCAGCCAAAAGGCAGCCAAGCCGATGTTCGTGCAGGCGAGTTGACGCTGCTAGGGATTCGGGTTGTGGAAAAGATGAACGATGAACGTTGGTTCAGCTGCCCGTTGCGGCAGTGGCGCCCGGGGCCTGAAGCGAGGCCGCGCTGCTGGCGGTGGATTCGGGCTGGAGGAAGGTGGCCAGGCGCTGCAATTCCTCAATGGCGTCGGCACCCTCCAGCTTCACCAACTCATGGCCGTTGCGGGATTCCACCCAGCTGATGCCGAAGTCGGAGACCAGGAAGCGCACCATGTGCCCCTCGCCCAGGGCGGCCACGAAGGAGGCACCCTGGCCCTGGGCGCCATCTCCGCAGACGTAGCAGGTGGCCGAAAAGCCCTGGCCCTGGAGGCTGACAGCCAAGGCCTGGAGGCTCATCACCAGATCCTGAACGACGGAGCGATAGTGCTCAGCAAGTCGGGGAAACATCGGTAGAACAGGGGCAGTGAACAGACGTTAATGATTTCTTCCGATTGGTGCGCGTAGAAATACTCATTGTCTTTGGACCCTGTCCTGCCGCGGGGCCGTCGTCGGCTGAATCCCGTCAGCCGTCGGCCAGGCTCCACCAGCCTGCGGCCGGGCCGATGAAGCGCACGGTCACCCAGAAAATGGCCAGGGCAGCGATTCCATACCAGGCCCCCTTGGTGGACACCTCCACGAAGCGGCTTGCTTGCCGTTGGCTGAACGGCAACCAGCTCACCAGCCTCGGTGAGTTGTCCTTGGGGGCGGCGGCTTGCTTGCGCTCCCGGGCTGGTAGCCCCTGCTCCGCCCGACGTTTGGCCTCACCCATGCATCCATGCCCTGTCGGATCGCGGCCAGGCTAAGGGTCGCCACGGGCTGGAACGCCTCTGCAGCGAAGTTCCAGGGCGGTTGGTTGCCTTGAGGCCATCAGCGCGGCAACACCGATCAGCGCGGCAACAACGATCAGCGAGGCAACAGCCGTGGCAGGTCCACCCAGGGCTCCAGAGCCTCCAGCACCTGGCGGCCCCAGGTGCGCCGCCGCACCCGGCCATCCAGCAAAGCCAGCCTGCCGCCCCCACGGCGCAGCCCGGCCACGCCCCGCTGCAGTCGACTGACGGCTTCGGGCAGCAGCAGCTCACGGAACCAGTCGCGGCCCCGCAGGCGCAGCGCCCTGACCCGCGCGGCAGTGAGGGGGTCTTCCAGGCTGGCGATCGGCAGCAGCGCGACCACGACCTGGCCGGGTACCGGCAGGCGTTGCTGGTGCTCCAGCCACCAATCCCAGCCGCAGCACAGCACACCGTTGCTCTCTGGAGCCGTGGTCTGGTGCACCACGCGGCTGCCGAATTCAGCGGCCAGGGCACTGCTCAGATCGAGCCGCAACGGCCCGTCATCGATCAACACCACCGTGAGCCCCTCCTGGCCCAGCACCAGCCGGCGGCAGTGCTCCAGCAGGTGCTCGCCGTAGTCGGGGCTGTTGGGCAGGGCCTGTCGCTGGGGCGCATGGATGGGAAGGGGATCCTGCAGCGGGGGATCGCCCAGGTGCACCGTCACCTGCGGAGCAAAACCCAGGGCCGCCTGGGCCGGCGCCGACCAGGGGGTGCCACCGGGCCCCCCAAGCTCCGACCCGATCATCAGGGCCCCGCGCTTGCGCAGCAGCCCCGCCATCACCTCAAACGGTTCAAGGGGCTGGCGGTGCAGTGTCCACTGCAGCAGCTGGGGATCCACCGTCGCCCAGCTGGTCCAGCCGGGCCCTTGGCTTTCCAGCCAGCTGGGCCAAGGGGGTGGTAGGGGGCTGAGCAGTTGCAGTAGCTGCCCCAGGGGCGCCTCCTCCTCCGGGCTGAGGGCGATCTGCAGGGAAGGGTTGGAGGGATGGCTGAAGATCCGCCGGCTCAGGCGCTCGTGCAGGGCCAGCAGGCTGGCTTCGGCCGCCGGCAGGCTGCGCCGCAGCAACTCCCAGTGGCGGGTCTCCACCACGATCCCCAGGGACTGCCGCAGGGCCCGCTCCAGCTCGTCCGCCTCCACGATCACCAGTTGACGCTCACCGAGAAGGTTCTGCTGCCAGGCCATCGCCAGTTCGGCCGGACTCAGCAGCCAGAGCCGGGCACCCTGTGGGGCGCTCTCCCCTTCCCAGCAGGGCAGGTTCAATCCCACCGCCTTCAGGCGGGGCAGCTCCTGTTGCAGCAACCGCTGGCGCAGTTCATCGCTGAGCACAAGGGCCACGGGGGCCTCGCTCAGGGCCAGGGGCACCAGCAACCCCACCAGCCAGCTGGGGTCGCTGAGGGCGCTCAGGCGCACCTGGGTCTGGTCCGCGCGCCGCAGGCTGCGGGCCACCAGACGGCTGAGGGTCAGGTGATGGGGCCAACGCGCGGCACCTTCCTGCCGCAGCAGCGCTTTGAGTTGGTGGTGGGCGCGGGCTTCCAACATGGCCGAATCGTAGGAAGCTGGCCCGAGCAGGCCGTACCGGCGATGACAGTGTTGTGGCGGGATCGGCCCGTGGGAATCGTGGGCCTGGGGTTGATCGGGGGCTCCCTGGCGCTGGACCTGCGCGCGCGCGGCGCCACGGTCCATGCCCTGGTGCACCGCCAGGCCACCGCCGAGCGGGCCTGGCAGCGGGGTCTGGCCGACCGCATCGCTACAGACCCCCAGGTGCTCGAGGGGTGCGGCCTGGTGGTGTTGGCCCTTCCCCTTGATCGGCTGTTGGACCCCCCCCAGGCGCTGCTGGACGCCCTGCCTCGGCAGGCGGTGCTCACGGATGTGGGCTCGGTCAAGGCTCCGGTGCTGGCCCAGTGGCAACCCCGCTGCCCCCGCTTTGTCGCGAGCCATCCGATGGCGGGCACGGCCGAAGCCGGTGTGGAGGCGGGTCAACCGGCGTTGTTCCAGGGCCGCCCCTGGGTGGCGACCCCAACCGAGGCCACCGACCCCGAGGCCCTCGAACAGGTGAGGGCCCTGGCGGAGGCGGTGGGGGCCCGCTGGCTCACGTGCTCCGCCATCGCCCACGACCGGGCGGTGGCGCTGATTTCCCATCTACCGGTGCTGGTGAGTGCCGCCCTGCTGCTGGTCGCTGATCGCGCCGCCCCGGATCCGGAGCTGGCTGAACTGGTGCGGGCCCTGGCCTCCAGCGGTTTTGCCGACACCACCAGGGTGGGTGGCGGCAACCCCGAACTGGGCACCCTGATGGCCACCCACAACCGGCAAGCCCTGGGCGAAGCGCTGGCGGCCTACGGCCAGCAGCTGGCGGCCCTGCAGGCGCTGGTGGAGCAGGGGCACTTCGACCAGCTCGAGGCCGCTCTCACCCGGGCCCGGGAGCTTCGCCCCCCCTTCCTCTGACTCCCGGGAGCCTTCAACGGGCCAGCGTGAGCGATCGGCCGCGGCTGGCCAGCAGCTGGCGGCAGGCCATCAGCGCCGATTGGCTCACCCCGGCGGTGCCCTCTCCGGGAAAAATCGAATCGCCGCAGAGCCACAGACCCGCCAGGGGGCTGCGACTGGCCAGGCCGAAGGGGCCGAAACGGCTGGGGGCCTGGCCGAGCCCGCCCACGAATCCGAAGGGCCGGCCCGTCCAATGCAGGAAGCCCCGGGGCGTGGCCAGCTCCCCGTGCCTGAACGGTTCGGGGGGCAGATGGAGGAGCTGGATCAGGCCTGCCTCGATGCCCTGCTGAGCGGCCCGCTTGCGCTCCTGGTAGGCAGGCTCCTCCAGCGCGCACCAGGGGCGGGCGGGGCTGAACACGCTGGCGATCACGGTGGCCTGGCCCGCGGGGGCGCGGCCATCCCCCTCCGCGCTGATCGACACGAACAGGGGGCCGGGATCACCCCAATCGAGCTGCAGGTGCAAGGGGTGTTCAGCGGGCAGAAGATCGCGATCGATCGCCCCGTAGAAGACCAGGGCGCCGGAGGGATCGTCGAATCCGGCCAGCCGCCGCCGGAGCTGCTGGGGCAGGGCCTCCCCCAGCAGCTCCGGCAGGGCCTGGACCGGCGCCGTGCAGATCACGTCGTGGGCGGCGATCTGGAACGGGGCGCCCCCGCGGGCGTGGCCTTCCACCACCCAGAGTTCCGGGGCCAGGCCAGGGACTGGGGGGCTCAGCCGCTTCACTCTGTGGCCGAGCTTCAAGCCCCCGCCCGCCTGGGCCAGGCCCCGCTCAAGCGCCGTGCTGAGGCTCTGCATGGAACCTTGCAGGTGCCAGAGACCAAGGGGCTCCTGGGCCATGGCCAGCACCGTGGCGCCATAGAGGGCGGCGGTGCGCTCCGCTGGTTCCTGGGAATAGAGCCGCAACTGCAGATCCAGAAAACGCCGCAGGCGCTGATCGCCGCCGCAGCCCGTGAGCCGCAGCAGGTCGAACACGGTGGCGCCGCTCAGCAGACCGCTGGCCAGCTGGGCCGGCCCCAGGGCGCCCAGCGCCGTGGCCAGATCCCATGGGCTGCGGGGCGGCAGGATCGGATCGCGCTGGTTGAAGGCCCAGTTCGACTGGTGCAGGGCGCCGCAGAGCCGCCAGAAGCGCTCGCTGCCGGGAAACTGCCGTTGCCTCTCCTGGGCCCAGCGCTGGGGGTCTCGCCAGAGCTGGATCGGTGTGGTTTCCCCCGCCAGCAGCACGCTGCACCCAGGGTCCAGGGGGCTGGCTGCTGGCGGCTCCACCCCCAGGTGCCGAAAAAGCCGCTCATGGATCCCCCCCGGCTCCAGGCCGGCCACCTGGGTGGCGCCCACATCAAAGGTGTAGGGGCCGCGGCGGAAGGTGCCGGCGCAGCCACCGCTCTGGTGGTGGGCCTCCAGCAGCTCCACAGTCAAACCCGCCTCGGCCAGCAGGGCCGCCGCTGTCAGGCCGGCGATCCCGCCCCCCACCACCACAGCGTCGCAGGCGTCAGCGGTGAGACCGGCCTCAGGCGTCAAGCACGGCAGGACAGGGCCTTTGCATGCTGGCAGCCTGGGTTGGTCAGCGCGGAGCCAGCAGCGATGCCGCCAGCCCACAGGCCGCCCGTGGCCGCGATCGCCGCATTGCTGGGCTCGGAAGTGATGTCGTGGCAGCCGGTGGGGGGCGGCTGCATCCACAGCGCCTGGAGCCTGCAGATGGGCGATGGCCGCCGCCTGTTCGCCAAGACCAACCGCCCCGATCAGCTGCCGGTGCTCTTGGCTGAGCAGCAGGGACTGGCGGCCTTGACCGCGGTGGCCGATGAAGGGTTGGTGATTCCCGAGCCCCTGCTCTGCGGCGAATGGGAGGACCAGGCCCTGCTGGTGATGACCTGGCTGCCCCTGGGCGGGGGCGGGCAGGCCGGATCCTGGGGCTCCCTGGGCGCGGGCCTGGCCCGGTTGCACCGCCGCAGCCTGGAGAGCGGTTCAGAGGGTTTTGGCTGGGCCAGCGACAACTTCATCGGTTCAGGGCCCCAGCGCAATGGCTGGCTGGCCGATTGGGGCTCCTTTTTCGCCGATCGTCGTCTGGGGGTGCAGTTGGCCTGGGCGGAGCGCCAGGGCCAGCGTTTCGAGGGGGCCCGGGAGCTGCTGGAGCGGGTGCCCCGTTGGCTGGCGCGGCACCCGGTTGAGCCCTGCCTGGTGCATGGCGATCTCTGGAGTGGCAACGCCGGTGCGCTGACGACCGGTCGGGGAGCCCTGTTCGATCCCGCCGTTCACCGCGCCGATCGGGAGGTGGATCTGGCCATGGCCCAGCTGTTCGGGGGCTTTCCGAGCAGCTTCTTCGCGGGTTATGAGGCCGAATGGCCCTTGCCCGACGGTCATGGGGAGCGATCAGGCCTGTACAACCTGTACCACCTGCTCAACCACGCCAACCTCTTTGGCGGTGGCTACCGCAGCCAGGCCCAGCGGCGGATCTTCGCGTTGATGGGGGATTCGACGGCGTGGGGCTGAGCCCTGCGCTCAGCCCAGGTACTCGCTGCGGAGACCCTGCAGGCGGCTCACCACGGCGCTGCGCTTGTCACTGGTGGTGAGGTTCTGCCAACTCCATTGGCCCACCACCACCAGGCCCAGCAGTTCGAGCAGGCCCGGCACCACTGGAAGCAGGTTGATGGTGTCGAGCACCCCTTTGATCAGCACCTGGGCGACAATCACCGCCAGCAGGATGCCGGCGGCCTTGCCGACGCGGCCCATCTGGGTCCAGTCCACCTGGTCGAGGGCGGTGTTCACCTTGCCGAGGATTTCGCTGTAGCGCTCCGTGAAGCCGGCACCGGCTTCCTCGGTGGTGGAAGAGCTGGCGGAAAACACGGAAGGCTCCTTCACGTCAGTTGTCTCGTCGCTCATGAATCTGATTGGGCAACTGGGTCGTGCGCCCTAAGGTATCGGGGTGAGCCTTGCCGTGCCAGAGCGCTTGTGGCTTGGCAGACATTGGTCTGCGGTGCTTGAGGCCGTGCTCCTGGCCGCGGCACCCGAAGAAGGCTGCGCTCTGCTGCTGGGGCGGCAGCAGGGTTCCTCCCTGGCCATTGAGGCCATCTGGCCCTGCCTCAACGTCTGGGTCGAGGGTTGGCCCGGGGCCGGGCCCGGGCCGACGGACGATGACGCGGCCGCAGCACCCAGCCGCCGCAACCGCTTTGCCATCGACCCCCGGGAGCAGTTGCTGGCGCAGAAATGGGCGCGCCTCCGGGAAATCGAGGTGATCGGCAGCGCCCACAGTCACCCCGATGGCGGAGCGATCCCATCGGCCATCGATCGCGCTTGGGTGCTCCCACCGACGCTGATGCTGATTCGCTCACCTTGGCCCGGCCCCAGCGGTGGGCTGGGGGCCTGGTGGTTGCCCGAGCCCCCTGACGAGCCCCGACGGCTCAGCTTGGATGGCGCTGCGGAGGCTGATGCGCAGATGGGCGGGGTCGGGGATTTGGGCGGGGTCGGGGATTTGGGAGAGTAGGGAGCACGGACCGATCACGGCCCCCCAACGGCGGCTCCCTGCCCATGCTTCCCCCTGACACCACTGGCATCCAGCTGAGCCCCGACGAGGTGGCCCGCTTCTCGCGCCATCTGATCCTTCCCGAGGTGGGGATGGAGGGCCAGAAGCGGCTCAAGGCCGCTTCGGTGCTGTGCGTGGGCACCGGTGGCCTGGGGTCACCGTTGCTGCTCTATCTGGCCGCCGCTGGCGTGGGCCGCCTTGGCATCGTCGATTTCGACGTGGTCGACACCAGCAACCTGCAACGTCAGGTGATCCACGGCACCAGTTGGGTGGGCAAGCCCAAGATCGAATCGGCCAAGCACCGCATCCACGAGATCAACCCCCACTGCCAGGTGGATCTCTACGAAACGGCGCTCACCAGCGAGAACGCCCTGGAGATCATCCGCCCCTACGACATCGTCTGCGACGGCACCGACAACTTCCCCACCCGTTATCTGGTCAACGACGCCTGCGTGTTGCTGGGGAAACCCAACGTCTACGGCTCGATCTTCCGTTTCGAAGGCCAGGCCACGGTCTTCAACCTCGATGCCGAAAGCCCCAATTACCGCGACCTGTTCCCCGAGCCGCCGCCGCCGGGCCTGGTGCCCTCCTGCGCCGAGGGTGGTGTGGTGGGTGTGCTGCCGGGGATCATCGGCCTGATCCAGGCCACCGAAGCGATCAAGATCCTCACCGGCATCGGCACCAGCCTCAGCGGCCGGTTGCTGCTCTTCGATGCCCTGCAGATGAAGTTCCGCGAGCTCAAGCTGCGGCCCAGCCCCGAGCGTCCGGTGATCGACAAACTGATTGACTACCAGGAGTTCTGTGGCGTCGGCGGCACGGCGCCGGGCCAGGAGGAGGCGGGCACCCTGGAGGCGATCAGTGTGATCGAGCTCAAGCAGCTGCTGGATGGAGACCGCAGCGAGCTGTTGCTGCTGGATGTGCGCAACCCCCCGGAGGTGGCGATTGCCGCGATCGATGGCGCCGTGCTGATTCCCCTCGATCAGATTGAGGGGGGCCAGGCGATCGAGCAGGTGCGGGAGCTGACGGCGGGCAAACGGCTCTATGTGCACTGCAAGATGGGTGGCCGCTCCGCCAAGGCCCTGATCGCGCTGGGGCGCCACGGCATCAACGGTGTGAATGTGAGTGGCGGCATCGACGCCTGGAGCCAGGAAGTGGACCCAACGGTTTCGCGCTACTGAATCCGCCCAAACGGCGGGATCAGTAGTCGACGCCGCGTTTGAGATCGACGCCCCGCTCGGCGTAGTGCTTGTGGCACACCATTTCCGAGTGCACGCTGGCCAGATCGAAATAGGCGGGGGGGTTCTTGCAGCGGCCGGTGAGGATCACCTCGGTTTCGGCGGGCTTGCGCAGCAGGGTCTGCACGATCGGCTCCACGGGCAGTAACTCCAGGTCCACCGTGGGGTTGATCTCATCGAGAATCACGGTTTTGTAGAGCCCGCTGGAGATGGCGGCACGGGCAATCTCCCAGGCCCGCTCGGCCTCCACGTAGTCGATCGGCTGCTGCTGGCCTCGCCAGACGATGGCATCACGACCGGAGCGCAGGTGATCGACCAGATGCGGGTAGCTCTCGCGCAGGGCGGCGATGGCCGCGTCCTCGGTGTAGCCGCTGCCGCCCTTGAGCCACTGCAGGATCAGCACCCGGTGACTCTTGTCCTGGCTGATGCCGCGGCCGATGGCCTGCAGGGCCTTGCCCAGGGCACTGGTGGATTTGCCCTTGCCTTCGCCGGTGTAGATCTCGATCCCCTCCAAGCCGATGGCATCACCGTCAGCGCGGCGGTGGGCGCGCATCTCCGAGTGCAGGTCCGCCAGCTGCACCAGCTTCTGGGGGGCGCCGCGGCCCGTGACGATCACCTCCATGTCGTCGGGCTTGGTGGCCAGGGTGCGCACCACATCGTCGATGTCGAGCAGCCCCAGATCAAGCACAGGCGAAAGCTCGTCGAGCACCACCACGGAGTAGAGGGCACTGGCGATGGCGCCCTTGGCGATGTCCCAACCCCGTTGGGCCTCCTGGCGATCGAAGCGGGTGGCCTCGGCGGCGGTGAAGAAGTCGCCCCGTCCGGTGCGCACCTGGTCGATCAGATGGGGGAATCCCTGCTGCAGCGCTTCGATCGCGGAGTCCTCGTCGTAGGCGCGGCCGGGACCCTTGAGGAAGCGCAGCAACAGCACCCGGGTGCGTTTCTGCTCGCAGATACCCAGGCCGATGGTGCGCAGCACAACGCCAAGGGCCGCCTGACTTTTGCCCTTGCCGTCGCCGTCATAGACATGCAGTTGGCCGCGGCTGCGCTCGTTGCTGCCGGCGGCGGTGCGAATACCGATGCCCCGGCCCGTGCCTGCGGTGCGCTCAGCGCTGCTGGGCGGTGTCATCGCCGGGCCCCTTACCGTTGGATCCTAACGACCGCCCACCGCCCGTTGGCCCCGATCCAGTCCGCTCTTGCCCCCCATCGCCTCGGCGAAACCCTGCCGGAGCAGCTTGGGCTGGCGCTGCAGGATCTGCGCCTGTGGCTCGCGGCCCAGAACCAGCTGGTGGTGGCCTATTCCGGCGGTGTGGACAGCGCCCTGGTGGCGGCCCTGGCGGCGGAACAGTTGGGGGACCGGGCCCTGGCGGTGACCGGTGTGTCATCGGCCCTGGCGCCGCACCTGCGCGAGGAGGCCCGCCTGCAGGCCCGCTGGATGGGCCTGCACCACCGGGAGATTTCCACCGCCGAACTCGACGATCCGGCCTACACCGCTAACCCGGAGGATCGCTGCTACGCCTGCAAGCGGGAGCTCCACGGCCTCTTGGCACCCCTGGCGGCAGCCCTGGCTGCGCA
The DNA here is from genome assembly GCF_024346315.1 of Cyanobium sp. ATX 6F1. NCBI lineage: Bacteria > Bacillati > Cyanobacteriota > Cyanophyceae > Synechococcales > Prochlorococcaceae > Cyanobium > Cyanobium sp. ATX 6F1. Next base: position 76,785 of record NZ_JAGQCS010000008.1, on the reverse strand, counting down.
GCCTGAGGCAGCGGCGGCCCTGGTGGTCGATGGGGTGAACCTCGACGACCTCGGCGATCACCGCCCGGGCCTCCGCGCCGCCCGCGAGCAGGGGGTGCGTTCGCCCCTGGTGGAATGCGGTCTTGACAAGCAGGCGGTGCGCCAGATTTCCCGGGCGCTTGGCTTCCCCTGGTGGGACAAACCCGCCCAGCCCTGCCTTGCCTCCCGCTTCCCCTACGGCGAGCCGATCAACGCCCCGCGGCTGCGGCGGGTGGCCGCTGCCGAGGACTGGCTGCGGGGCCAGGGCATTGCCGAGCTGCGGGTGCGCAGCCAGGGGGAAACCGCCCGGATCGAAGTCCCCCGGCACCAGCTCGATGGGCTGCTGGAGCGGTTGGGGGATCCGGCAGGGTGGCGCGAAGAGTTGGTCGAGGCCTTTGCAGGCCTCGGTTTCTCAGCGGTGAGCCTGGATCTTGAGGGCCTGGTGAGTGGCAAGCTCAACCGCGACAGATCCGCTCTCTGAGGCCTCAGGCGGCGAGAGGGGTCCGTTCAGCCTCGGCTAAGGACTGGGGCGTTTCCCGCCGGAAGCTGGTGAGCTTGTGATGGGCGGCCCCCAGCTCGGCGCTGAGCACATGGCAGGCCCGCTCGGGCATGGTGTGGTCACCGCAGGTGAACACATCGACGGCCGCGTAACCCGACTCGGGCCAGGTGTGGATGGAGATATGGGATTCGGCCAGGAGGGCCAGCCCCGTCACCCCCTGCGGTTCGAACCGGTGGGTGATCAGATTCAGGAGTGTGGCGCCCGCACGCTTGGCTGCTGTCGTGATGGCGGTCCTGAGGAAGGCTTCGTCGTCGAGCTTCTCGCTGTTGCAGTTGTAGAGCTCGAGGATGCAGTGTTTGCCCACCGCATCGGTGGCACTGGAGGTTTGGGGGCTTTCGGAAAGGGGGCTTGGAGCTCCATTCCATCCCGGGTTGGGGTGGAGGCTGGGCAGGGTCTGGGTCATCAGATCCATGTGAACAGCTCATCACCATAACGCCCAGGGCCGTAAAAACCCGCGCAGGGTTGCCTTTGTGGTCCGGCCTGGTGCGCCAGGCCAGCGCTCAGGGGGGAGTCGTCTCGGTCGCGATCGCTCCGGCTCGCACCTGAACCAGTTGGGAACGGTTGCGCCAGCCAGCGCTGAACGCCCCCAGATGGGTGGCGCTCACCAGGCATTGATGGCCCTCACCGACCGCCTCCAGCAGCAGTTGCTGGCGGCCGGGGTCCAGTTCGGCCAGCACGTCGTCGAGCAGCAGCAGGGGCGGAGCGCCGCAGAGCTGATGCACCAGCTCGAGCTCGGCCAGCTTGAGGGCGAGCACCAGGGTGCGCTGCTGGCCTGCCGAGCCATAGCGCCGCGCCGGCTGGTCCGCCAGGCGCAGCTCCACCTCATCGCGGTGCGGGCCGACGGCGCAGTGGCCCAGTCGCAGTTCCTCCTCCCGCTGGGCCAGCAGCTGGGCTTCGAGGGCCTCGCGCCAGGGGGCCTCGGCCTCCTCTCCCTCCAGCAGGCTGCCGGGCTGGTAGCGGAGTTCGAGCCGTTCGCGGCCGCCGCTGAGCCGTTCCTGCCAGGCGGCCGCCAGGGGCTGCAACCGTGCCAGGGCCCGGCGACGGCGGCGGTGCAGCCGGGTGCCCACCAGGGCCATCTGCTGATCGAAGGCATCCAGTAACTCGGAGCGGTGGGAGCGGTCCAGGCCCCGGCGCAACAGCTGGCTGCGCTGGCGCAACAGGCGCCCGTAGCGGGCCAGCAGGTCGGTGTAGATCGGCTCGAGTTGCAGCACCACCCGATCCAGCCACTGGCGCCTCAGGGCGGGCTCCCCGCGCACCAGTTCCAGGTCGAGGGCGCTGAAGCCCACACAGCGCAGGGGGCCCAGCAGATCCAGGTGGCGCTCCAGGGTCTTGCCGTTGCGCCTGGCCTGGCGGCCCCCCACCCGGCGCAACTCCAGCTCCAGGTGCTCGCCATCGGCGCACCAGCCGCCCAGTCGGCTCTGGCCCTGATCCTGCTGAATCAGATCCTGGTCGCGGCTGCAGCGATGGGAGCGCAGGCTCCCCAGCAGCTCCACCGCCTCCAGCAGATTCGACTTGCCTTCGCCGTTGTCACCGATCACCAGCAACCGTGGGGAGTTCAGCTCCAGGCTGAGGGAGGTGTAGTTGCGGAACTGCAGCAGCTCCAGGCGATGCAGCCGAATGGGTCCGGGGCGGCGTGCGGTTAAGGTAAACCCATCGCCCGGGGGTCTGCTTCCGGTCGGTAGCCATGGCCCCAGGCCACGGCGAGGGCATGTAGCTCAGTTGGATAGAGCATCAGATTCCGATTCTGAGGGTCGGGGGTTCGAGTCCCTCCATGCTCGTGTGTTCAGTCCACGCTCTCCACCGGATCGGTGAGCGTGAGCCCCATGGCTCGGATGCCGCCGGGGTCCACCACGAAGCCATGGCGCCGCAACGCCTCTAAAGCCTCCGGTGGCGCCGAGAGCGAAATGCTGCAGCCCGCCATCTCCCGGCGCAGTCGACTCAGGGCCCCGTGCACCAGAACCTCCAGCACCGTGGCACGGGCAGGATCAGCCGGGGCGGCGGACAGGTCCCAGAGGTTGGCATTGAGGGCCAGATCGCTGGTGGCGCGCACGAACCCCACCAGCTGCCCTTGGGGGTCACGCACCAGCAGGTGCCAGATGCTGCGCGAGAGCACCCGCTCGATCAGCTCACTCTGGCGGGATCGGTCGCCGCAACTCACCAGCAGGGCATCCAGCTCCTGGGCGGTCGGGGCGGGTGTGGTCTCCAGTCGGTAGCCCTCCGGAAGGCGGGGTTGGGTGACGGAGCTGCGAAAGGAAATCAAGGGCTCCTCAGCCGGTGTTGCGCAAGCCGGCGGCAATTCCGTTGATGGTCAGGAGGGCACCACGCAGCAGCTCACTGCGGCTGTAGGTGCGGCCGTCGGCCGAGGGGCTGGCTCCTTCACTCATCGGCGGCTGGCGGTTCTGGTCCCGCAGGCGCCGCAGCAGGGCCACCTGCAGGAATCCCAGGGGAATGATCGTGCGGTTGCGCAGATCGACGGACAGTTGCAGGGCGGGATCGCCATCCAGCAGCCGCCGGTGGCCGGTGATGGTGAGCACCAGATCCCTGGTGAGCACGTATTCAGCTGCGATCGCTTCGAAGATCTGCTCGAACGACTCCCGGTGGCTGGGGCGCCCGAGGGCCTGCACGTAGTGGTGGGCCAGATCCAGATCGACTTTGGAGAGGGTCATTTCCACCTTGGAGATCAGCATCCGGAAGAAGGGCCAGCGCTGGTAAAGCAGCCGCAGCAGTTCCTCCTGCTCCCCGTCCCGCTCCACTTCCTCCTGCAGGGCCGCCCCGACGCCGTACCAGCTGGGCAGCAGGAAACGACTCTGGGTCCAGCCGAACACCCAGGGGATCGCCCTCAGGCTGGAGAGGTCCTTGGCGCCGCTCTTGCGCCGGGCCGGCCGGCTGGAGATCTGCAGCTTGCTGATCTCCTCGATCGGCGTGACCTGCTGGAAGAACTCCACCAGGTCGGGGTTGTCGTGCACCAGGGCGCGGTAGTGGGTGCGGGAGCGGGCCGCCAGGCGGCCCATCAGTTCGTTCCAGCTGGGGGTGTCATCGAGGTGGGTGCTCACCAGGCTGTTCTGCAGCACCGCCGTGGTGACCGTTTCCAGGTTGTAGAGGGCCAGCTCCGGCAGGGAGTACTTGGAGGCCAGCACCTCCCCCTGTTCGGTGATCTTGATGCGGCCGTTGAGGGTGCCGCTGGGTTGGGCCAGGATCGCCTGGTAGGCGGGACCGCCGCCCCGGCCGACGGAGCCACCGCGGCCGTGGAAGATGCGCAGGGCCACACCGTGGTCAGTGGCCAGGCGCTGGAGGGCGATCTGGGCCCGGTGGATTTCCCAGTTGCTGGAGAGGAAGCCCGAGTCCTTGTTGCTGTCGGAGTAGCCGAGCATCACTTCCTGCAGGGGCAGCTCGGCGGGGCTGCTGCTGGCCAGCAGCTGGCGGTAGAAGGGCTCGGCGAAGAGTCGCTCCATCACCGCCGGTGCCCGCTGCAGATCCTCCACGGTTTCGAACAGGGGCACCACCAGCAGATCGGAGGAGACGAGCTTGGGGTCCACCAGTCCGGCTTCTTTGGCCAGCAGCAGCACCTCCAGGATGTCGGACACCGTGTGATTCATCGAGATCACGTAGGTGCCGCAGATGCGGGGCCCGAACTCCTGCTGCAGGCGCTTGAGCATGCGGAAGACCGCGAAGGTCTCGCCGCTGGCGGCCGACCAGCGGGCCGAGGCCGGGGCCAGGGGCCGGCGGGTCTGGAGTTCCTGCAGCAGCCAGCCGATCCGTTCCTCTTCCTCCAGTTCCCCGTAGGGCTTGGGCAGCAGCAGGTAGCGGGTGAGTTCGTCGAGGGCTTCGCAGTGGCGGGTGCTCTCCTGGCGGATGTCGAGGCTGGCGAGGGTGAAGCCGAAGATGTGCACCTGACTGAGCAGGGTCAGGATCGGTTTGCAGCTCAACCCGGTGGCATCGAGGCTGTCGCGGATCAGCTCCAGGTCGGTGCGGAACTCATCGACACCGCCGTAGTGCAGCTCCTGGGGGGCCTGGGGGCTGAGGCCGCCGAGGGGGGGCTGGCCCGCGGGGTCGAAGGGGGATTCCCAGCCTGCTTCGGACAGTTGCTGGTTGCGCTCCTGGGTGAGACGCAGGCGCTCGAGGATGTAACTGAGTTTGAGCCTGTAGGGCTCGAGTCGGTAGCGGGCAGCCCGTGCCTCGTAGATCTCCGGAAAGCGCAGCCGGTCCATCTCCAGGGACTCCAGCAGCGGTGCGCTCACCTGACTCCACTGCATCGAGATGCTGAGCTGGTCGCGCAGGTCGTTGACGGCATGGACGTAGCGATCCAGCATCAGCCGCCGCTGGTAACAGGCGGTGCGCCAGGTGATCTCGGGGGTGACTGAGGGATTGCCATCCCGGTCCGCCCCCACCCAGGAACCGAAGGTGCAGAAGGCGTCCCGGGGGGGGATCACATCGGGGTAGCTCAGCTGCAGGGCGCTGTGGAGCCGCTGGCGCAGCTGGGGCAGGGCGTGAAACAGCACCTGCTGGAAGTAATGGAGGGCGTAGTCGACCTCATCAAGCACCGAGGGCTTGAACTGGTGCAGTTCGTCGGTGCGCCACCACAGCCGGATCTCTTCCTCCAGCTGCAGGCGCAGGCTGCCCTGGTCGTCCAGTTCATGCAGATTGCTGTGCTGCAATTGCTGGATCAGCCCCGCCACCCGCCGCTGCTTGTGGCGCACCGTGTGGCGCACGATTTCGGTGGGATGGGCGGTGAACACCAGGCGGATGTCTAGCTCCCGCAGCAGGGATTCCAGCGTGGCGGGGGGCAGGTTGAGCCCCCGCAGCCGACCGAACAACTCCCGGAAGGTGGCGGGATCGGTCTGGTTGGCCAGGGCCGGAATGAACGGGTCGCTGTCGACCTCCTGGTGGATGGCCTTGAGGCTCGCCAGGTAGCTGTCCTCCTCGATGTGCTGCTCGAGGATGTTGACCAGTTGGAAATAGAGGGAGAAGGCCCGGGCCGCCGAGATCGCCTCGGAGAGGTCCATGGCGCTGATCAGGCCGACGATCGCCGCCGCCGCTTCCCCCTCCAGTTCTTGCTCACTGGTGTCACTGAGGCGCTTGAGGCGCAGCAGGCGTTCGGCGTGGGTGGGTGGACACTCGCTGCGCAGCACGGTCTGCCACAGGTCTTCCACCAGCTCGAGCCTCTCCCCCAGGAGCCGGCTGACCTGGGGGGCAGGGGACTGGGCCACGCTGGCGGTGCTCGCTTCAGGGAGGGTCACGGGCTGCCGCATGGGGGCGGACACGGTGGGCAAGGCACCATGATCATCCCAAAGGATGCGCGGCGACTGTCGCCAAGCGTGCGTCCAGGGCATTTTCCCCGGCGGCCATCTCGGCGATCGCGGCGCTGAGGATGCTGGCGATGCTTTCTCCCTGGCGCTGTCTCTCCAACCAGCGCATGGCCTGGTTGCCGTGGCTGAGGATCTCCGCCAGCGGTGCGAGCACGGCGGTGAGGCCCGTCGCCTGGGCTAAGGGGGCGAGCGCTTCGAGTTCCCGCTGGATCCACGAACGCGCCATCACCGGCTCCCCCGTGCGCCAATCCAACAGTTCAGCCTCCAGGCTGGAGCGGGCCGCGGCCCGGTCGTTCTGGTCGGCCAGGGCGGCCAGGGCCGCTGGATCGAGGCAGCTGGCCCGCAGTGGGTCGTGGGCGGCGGGATCCGCCAGCAGTTGCATGAGCCGCAGCTCCGCGAAGGCGGTGATTGCCAGCAGCGCTTCAGGGTCGCTGATCAGGTCGCAGATGCGCAGCTCCAGGCGGTTGAGGCCGTAGGGCCGGTCATCGCCGTTGGGGCGCACGGAGGTCCAGAGGTGGCGCACGTTCTGCATCGATCCCGCCGCCAGCTCCTGGAGCATCCAGTCGATGTAGTGCTGGTGGGAGAGGAACAGGGGCACCTGCGGGGGCGTGAGCGGGAACTGCAGCCAACGCTGGGAATGGGCTCCGGTGGCCTGCCCATCGAGGAAGGGCGAACTGGCGCTGAGGGCCAGCAGCAGGGCCGCCTCGCAGCGGATCAACCGGCAGGCGGCGAACAGCTCCTCCATGGCCGTGATCCCGAAATTGATGTGGACACTGGCGGTCACCACCCGGGTGCCGTAGCTGGCCTCGATGTAGCCGTGGTAGTCGTTGGCCGGGTCGGAGCGCTCGAAGCGGCGGCTGTCCCCGAGGCTCAAGGTGCTGCCCGGCAGCAGGGTGAGGCCGCGGCCGGCAAGCCAGGCGCGCAGGGCGCGGCGTGGGGCCAGCAGCAGGGCGAGCTGGTGGCCGTAGTCGGCATCGGGGGGGGTCGTGTATTCGAGGTTGCGGTGATCCGGCTCGGTCACGAAACCCTCCAGGCTGGCGGCCGCCGCCTCAGCCACTCCCACGACCGTGCCATCGCTCTGGCCGGTGAAGAGCTCCACCTCGAAGCCCTTGAGCAGCGGAGCGACGCTCATCGTCCTGACTCTGCCTGGGTTGAGACGGCCGCCTTGGGCGCTGGCGCATCGGACTCGAGGCAGGCCAGGGCCTTGAGCAGGCCCCGGGCCTTGTTGAGCGTTTCCTGGTACTCGGCTTCCGGCTGGGAGTCGGCCACGATGCCTGCACCGGCCTGCACCTTCACGCTCCAGCCGCCCTCGCTGGCCGGCTGCACCACCATGGTGCGGATGGTGATGGCGGTGTTGAGGGCCCCACCCAGGTCGACGGCGCCGTAGACGCCGGAGTAGGGCCCGCGGGCATCGGGTTCCAGTTCATGGATGAGTTGCATGGCCCTGATCTTGGGGGCTCCGCTCACGGTTCCGGCCGGGAAGGCCGCCATCAGCAGATCCCAGATGTCGCGTCCGTTCTCCAGTACGCCCTCCACGGCGCTGACGATGTGCATCACGTGCGAGTAGCGCTCAATCACCATCAGCTCCACCACCTTGACGCTGCCGGCCCTGCAGACCCGCCCCAGGTCGTTGCGCCCCAGGTCCACCAGCATCACGTGCTCGGCCCGTTCCTTGGGATCGGCCAGCAGGTCTTGTTCATAGGCCAGATCCTGGGCGTCGCTGTCGCCCCGGGGGCGGGTGCCGGCGATGGGACGCAGGGAGGCCTTGACGCCGCCTTCTCCCGGCTCAGCCTTGACCATCACCTCCGGGCTGGAGCCGATCAGGTACCAGCCTCCGAAATTGAAGAAGGCCATGTAGGGGGATGGGTTCACCATCCGCAGGCTGCGGTAGAGGTCGAAGGGATCCCGGTCGATCCGGGTCTCCAGCCGCTGGCTGAGCACCAACTGGAAGACGTCGCCGGCGGCGATGTGCTCCCGGGCGCTGGCCACCGCCGCCTTGAAATCCTCGGGCGTGCGGTTGCTTTGGTTGGGGAGCTCGCGTGCCGGTGTGGGGTTCCAGGCCAGGGGGGCGATCCCGGGGGGCAGGGGCTGGTGCATCTGCCGCTCCAGGGAAGCCAGCCGGGCAAGGGCGGCGTCATGGGCCTCGCCCGGATCGGCGCCTTCGCTGAGGTCGCCGTAGACCACCGCCGTGATCTGGCGCTTGACCTGGTCAAACACCAGCAGGCTGTCCGCCAGCATCCAGCAGCCATCGGGCGGGCCACCGGGATCGCTGGGGTGGATGGGCACGCTGGGCTCGATCCACTGGATCAGCTCATAGCCCCAGAAGCCGAACAGGTGACCCAGGGGCGGCATCCCACTCACCGGGGCGCTGGCGTAGGGCGCCAGGCATTCGCGCAGCAGGTTGAACGGGTTGCCCCGCTGCTCGATCAGCCGCCCATCGCGCCAGCGTTGCTCAGCCAGCTCGCCTCGCACCGTCAGGGTCCAGAGCGGATCACTGACCACGTAGCTCCAGCGGCCCACCTGCTCGCCCCCTTCCACCGACTCCAGGAGCACGCCATGGCTGGCGCTGGCACCCACCTTCAGCCAGGTGGTGAGGGGGGTTTCCAGATCGGCGGGCCAGCAGCTCCAGACCGGCAGAAAATTGAGCCCTGCCGCCGCCTGTTCCAGAAAGGCCGTGCGATCAGGGAAGGGCATCTCGGTGTCGGGCGGGCAAAAAAAACGGGGCGCCACGCACCCCGCCTTTCTAGGTGGTGACCCGAAGGATCAGGTGTCGAAGGTGTTGCGACCAGAGAACTTGAGGTTGGCCGGATTGGGGTTGTCGCCGATGCGACGGGGGTTGTGGCCCACGATCGAACGACCTTCGTTGACTTTTTCGGGGAAGACTCCGTCTTTGGGGTGGAGGTACTCGGTGTCGCCTCCTGGGAAGATCCGGTAGATCTTGTAATCCTCGATGCGGGGCTTGAACTTGGTGCGCAATTGGGTGCCGAGGGCCAGGCACTGCTCCTTGCGCGCGAAATACATGATGTTCTCCCCTTCGTTCATCTCGGCGGCACCGCCGGTGGGGAGTTCAAACGCCTGGGCTTTGGAGCTGGTCCAGGTGATGGCGTACTTCTCCTCGGTCTCAGCCGAGTTCAGCAAGCCGCCCGTGCTGCCGATGTACTTCGGAAGTTGACCGCTCAGCGCCGTTGCTGTCATGGCTGTTCCTTTGGTGGGGGTGTCGGCAGGCCGTTTCGGCTGGAAGCTAGCACTGGGTTTTGGCACCTCCCCAGGCGAGCCGGGCTGTCTTCACACCCGTCAACAAACCTCAGCGGGAGGGGCCGGCGCCAGCCACCGGGAAGAACACCGTCAGCCCCCGGTCGCCCCGTTCGGTCAGGCGGCCGCCGAGGCTGTGGAACAGCCGCTGGGTGGCCTGGCGGCTGAGCTGCAGGCTGCCCGTTTCCGGGTTCCAGCTCAGCACCGGCCCGATCGCTTCACTGCTCGATCCATCGTCGCCGGAGACCGCCGCCTGGGGCAGCTCAGATCGACCCACCCCATGGAGCCGCAGCTTGAGGCGCGAGCCTGCCGGCTGGAGACTGATCTGCACGGTCGCGCCCCCCGGAAGGCGCCGGCTGAAGCGGTCGATCAGGCCCCCGAGCATGGTCTCCAGCCGGCTTGGATCGCTTAGCACCGGCGGCAGGCCAGGGGCGATGTCCAGCTCGAGCTGCAGGCCGCGGCGCCGCAGCTGCTGCTGCCAGAGCTCCTCCAGACGGATCAGCAGCTGGGCCAGGTCGGTGCGGGCCAGGGGCTGCTCGCTGCGGGGGAGCCGTTGCAGCTCAGCCGCATGGAAAATCAGTCCGAAGCGGTCGATCTGTTCGCTGCATTCCCCGTCGATGGCGTGCAGGCGCTGGCGCACCAGGGCGGGCAGATCGCTGCGGTGCAGAAGGGAGCGGATCAGCGTGCGGATCGTGGCCAGGGGGGTGCGCACCTCATGGGTGAGGGCCTCCAGCAGGGCCAGTTCGCTGCTGGCCCTGTTCGTCTCGCCCATGCCCCCATGGACCATGGGCTGCAGGGTGACGCTCGGGGCCATGGACGCCAGCCGCTCCGCCAGCCTCGGCCAGAAGGTCGAGGCGAAGTTCCCATCCCCGTGCAGTTCACCAAGGGCACCGATGGCCTTGCGCAGTCTCTGGCCCGCCGCCGGGTTGGTGCGCCGGAGCCGCTGGTCCAGCAGGGTGAGGGTGGCTGAAAGGGTGGCCGGATCGAATCGCACCACCAGCTGGCGGCCATCGGGGGGGCCGTGCAGGGCCAGAGCGACCTGCAACCTTGGGGTGATCACCAGCAGCAACGGATCGGTGCCGTCCTGCCCCTCGAGGGTCAACCGTTCGCAGCTCTCGCCGGCCGCCAGCGGTGCCCCCGGCCCCGGGGTGGCCCCCGGCAGCAACGGCGCTCGGTGGCCCAGCAGGGTGCCAAGTTCCTCAGGGGCCCAGACCCAGCCCCGCATCTGGCGCAACAGCTCGGGCTCGTGGAGGGCCGGTAGGGGGGAGGCGATCCAGACGCCTTCCATCGCTGGGCGGGGCAGCAACAGCTCCTCCTGGAGGGTGGCCAGGGCCGCCCACCACTGGCGGCGCGCGGCATCCTCGTCGCAGCGGCCCGGGGGCACCCCTGCGGCCAGCAATCGGCGCAGGGCCTCCAGGCTGGTGTCGCTCACCAGCGCCCCTGGACCGCCTGGCTGCGGTGTTGGACCGAGGCACACAGCCCCAGGGAGATGAAGTTCACAAGCATCGCGAAGCGGCCATAACTCATCCAGGGCAAGGGGATGCCCGTGACGGGCCCCAGGCCGATGGTCATCGAGATGTTCACCACCACCTGAAACATCAACATGGCGCCGATGCCGACCACCACCAACGATTCGAAATCGGTGCGCGCCCGGCCGGCGATCTGCAGCAACTTCCAGCAGAGCAGGGCGTAGCCGATCACCAGCAGGATCGAGCCGACGAAGCCTGTTTCTTCCCCAAGGGCGCTGAAGATGAAGTCGGTGTGCTGCTCCGGGATGAAGCGCAACTTGGTGAGGTGCCCCTGCATCAGGCCGGTGCCGAACAAGCCCCCCGAGCCGATGCCGATCTTGCTTTGCAGCAGGTGGTAGCCGCCACCGAGGGGATCCTTGGAGGGATCGAGGAACAGCACCAGCCGATCCCTCTGATAGTCCTTCAGGCCATGCATCCAGAGGTAGGGGGTGAGCAGGGCGAACAGGCCCTGCACGGCCAGGGTGATCACCACCCCCAGCCGCTTCCAGGGCAGGGAGCGCCAGGCCAGCAACCCCATCAGCGGCACCCAGGCCGCCAGGGCGAGGGGCAGAACGCCGGCCAGGATCGCCGCCACCAGAGGTGAGAGCAGCAGCACTACCCAGGCCAGGGGCATGCCGGCCCAGAAGAGCATCGGCAGCAGCACGGCTCCGAACACCAGCGAGGTGCCCAGATCGGGCTGGATGAACACCAGCAGCCAGGGCAGGGCGATCAGGGCGGCGGGCCGGTTCAGGTCGACGGGCCGCTCGATCGGGTAGCGAGCCAGCACCCCAGCCAGCAGCAGGATCGCCGCCAGCTTGGCGAACTCCGAGGGCTGCACGTGCACCCCGGCGATGTTGATCCAGCGCTGGGCCCCCAGGGCGGAGGTGCCCACGAAGCGCACCCCCAGCAGGCTCACCACGGTCAGGGCATAGAGCGGTTTCAGCCAGCGCTCCAGGCGCTCCAGGGGCAGGCGGCGCAGCAGCAGGGCCAGGGCGATGCCGATGGCGGCGGTGATCCAGTGCTGGTACCAGTCGGCGTAGTCGGCCTGGCGCTGGGTGCTGGCGATCAGCACCCCGGCCACCAGGGTCATCGCCAGGGGGACGCCCCAGAGGATCAGGTCCACCCCCTCCAGCACGTGGCGGCGGGCGGGTTTGCTGGCGGAGAACACGCTGCGCCGGCGCCCGATCCTGAGGATGGTCATCCGGCCGGCGTCGGGATCGGCAGGCCCAGGGCCAGCTCGAGGAAGGCCCGGGCACTGGCGGAGTCGGGCTGGGCCAGCACCACGGGCCGACCGCCATCGCCGCCATCCACCACCGCCAACTCCATGGGGATCTGAGCCAGCAGCGGCACTCCGGCCTCCTCGGCCAGCAGGGCACCACCGCCGGAACCGAACAGCGCGTAGCTGATCTCGGGGCGGTCGGGAGGGATGAAGGCGGTCATGTTTTCGACGACCCCCAGCACCGGCACCCCCAGCTGCAGAAACATCGCCAGCCCGCGGCGGGCATCCTGGAGCGACACCTTCTGGGGGGTGGTCACAATCAAGACCCCTGCCATCGGGACGGCCTGGGCGAGGGAGAGCTGGGCGTCACCGGTGCCCGGCGGCAGGTCGACCACCAGCACATCCCGTTCACCCCAATCGACTTGATAGAGGAACTGGCGGATGATCCCGTTGAGCATCGGCCCCCGCCAGATCACCGGTTGGTTCTCCTGGATCAACAACCCCATCGAGACCATGGCGATGCCGCAGGCTTCGACCGGCGTCAACATCTGTTGATCACCGCTGCCACGTACCTCGGGGGTGCGATCGGCCACCCCCAGCATGGTGGGTGCATTCGGGCCGTAGATGTCGGCATCCAGGAGGCCCACCCGCAGGCCCGAGCTGGCCAGGGCGCAGGCCAGGTTGACGGCCACGGTGCTTTTGCCCACCCCACCCTTGCCGCTGCTGACGGCGATCACCTGCTTCACGCCAGGGATCGCCTGGCGCTCTGCTCCCCCCTGACCATGACCCGCCTGGCCGATCGGGGCCGCCGGCGCCTGGGCGAGTTCGATCTGCACATCGTTGACACCCTCGAGCTCCAGCAGGGCCGCGCGGGCTTCGCTGGCGATGCGCTCCCGCTGGGCGTTGGCGTAGCCCGGCAGGGCAAGGCGGAAGACCATGCGCTGGCCCTCGGCGCGCACCTGATCAATCCAGGCCAGCTCCAGCAGGCTGCGTCCACTGCCGGCGTCCTTCAGGGGCGCCAGGGCGCTGAGGGCCTGTTCAGCGGTGGCCATGCACTGGGGCAGAGAGGGCCTGGATCCTAGGAGTGACGCCGCGCCCCGGGGCGAAGCAGCCCCCAGCCGATGACAGTCCCTCTCGAAGGCTTGTGGCCTGGGGTGGGAGGCTGGAAAGGTGAACACGTTTCCAGCGCCGTACGGGCGCGGCTTGCAGTGGCGGATTCAGCAGTGGCAGCACAGGGTGTGACGGCCGGAGCCCCGGCCCCGGAAGCGCCCCCCGCCGATTCGCGCCAGCGGGCCAAGGCCCTGCTGATGGGTCTCCAGGAGAGCATCTGCGCGGGCCTGGAGACCCTCGATGGCGAGGGACGTTTTCAGGAGGAGAGCTGGATCCGCGACGAGGGGGGCGGCGGGCGCTCGCGGGTGATGCGCGAGGGCCGGATCTTCGAGCAGGGTGGCGTGAACTTTTCCGAGGTGGAGGGGGACAACCTGCCTGCCTCCATCCTCAGCCACCGGCCCGAGGCTCAAGGGCAGCGTTGGTTCGCCACCGGCACTTCGATGGTGTTGCACCCCCGCAACCCCTACGTGCCCACCGTGCACCTGAACTACCGCTACTTCGAGGCGGGGCCGGTGTGGTGGTTCGGCGGCGGGGCTGACCTCACTCCCTTTTACCCTTTCCTGGAGGATGCGCGCCACTTCCACCGCACCCTCAAGGGCGCCTGCGACAGCGTCGATCCGGCCTATTACCGGGTGTTCAAGCCCTGGTGCGACGAATACTTCTTCCTCAAGCACCGGGGCGAAACCCGGGGCGTGGGCGGCATCTTCTACGACTACCAGGACCCCGCCGGTCGGCTCTACAAGGGCCAGGACCCCGAGGGTCTGGCGGCGGCGGCTGGAGCGGCCGAAGGCGACCGGCCCCGCAGCTGGGAGCAGCTGTTTGCTCTTGCAGGGGCCTGCGGCAACGCCTTTCTGCCCAGCTACGTGCCGATCGTGGAGCGGCGTAACGATCTGGCCTACGGCGATCGCGAGCGCCAGTTCCAGCTCTACCGGCGCGGTCGCTACGTGGAGTTCAACCTGGTGTTCGACCGGGGCACGATCTTCGGGCTGCAGACCAACGGCCGCACCGAGTCGATCCTGATGTCGTTGCCGCCGCTGGTGCGCTGGGAGTATGGCTACGTCCCCGAGCCGGGCAGCCGCGAGGCCCTGCTCACCGACCTGTTCACTCGGCCCCAGAACTGGCTGGACGACCCCAGTCTTGACGAGCGCTGTCGGCCGCACCAGGCGGTTGGCTGAGGCCCTGCTCCAGGGCGCTCACCACCCGCTCGGCGATGGCGGCCAGGGCTGCCTGCCGGTGGGCGGGGCTGCGCAGGGAGGCCTCCAGGGTGCCTTCCAGCTTGCCAATCTCCAGGATGGCGATGCCCCGTTTAGGGCCCCCGAGGCCATTCCGGTAATAGAAGGGGTAGGCGCCAAAAGCCAGGGCCAGGCTTTCATCCAGGCGGCTGGGCTGGGCCTGGAGCGGTGGGATTAGGCCGGAGCCGTAGCCATCGGGTCCGTAGGCATCGAAGTGGATTTCCATGGCGTAACCTCCGGCGGCCACGAACTCACGACCCACGCTCCAGGTGGTGCGCGGGTCGTCGCCACTGGCGATGCTGCGCAAGGGCGGGTCGTAGTAGCGGATGTTCAGGCCCCGTCGTTGGCCGAGGACCACCACGGCCTGGGCCGTCTGCAGGTTCCAGTAGAGCTCGTCGGTCATCGAGGGGTCCATGGGCGCCCAGCGAGCGAGGGCCACCGCCGCCCCCGGCGTACCGGCACCGCCGAGGCCCTGGGAATCGGCGTGGCCCGCCATCACCAGGATCGGGGTGCCCGTGGGCAAGGGCCTTAGGCCCACCCAGTCCTTGGCCAGGGGTGTGCGCGGTCCGGTGAGCGGATCGCGGCTGGGGAGATAGGGGGCCTGGGCCACAGCGCCCGTCGCCACGCCAATCACCAGGGAGAGGGCGAGAAGGGGATGGATCGCTGACTTCATGGCGACGGCTCTCAGATAGGGGATTGCATCAGGGCGCCGTCGCTGGCCAGCTCCAGGCGGGGGCCCAGTTCCAGCTCGAGGGCGATCAGTTCATCGCGGTGGGCGCGCAGGCGCAGGGTGCTGCCTGGGGCGTCATCGGCGCTGAGCAACCGCAATTCCACCCGTTCCTGGCGGCGGGCCCGCCGCTGGTAGAGCACCCCGGCCAGCGGGCCCAGGGCGGTGAGCAGCAGGGGCCACCAGCCGAGGGCCGGCAGCAGCTGGCGCAGCACCAGGCCCAGGCTGGCGGCCCCCACCCCGCCCAGCAGCGAGAGCAGCAGGGCCAGGCCGTTGCTGGCTCCCACGGTTCCGGTGAAGCTGAGCAACCGGCGCTCGGGGTTGCCGGTCTCCGCCTGCCAACCACGGTCCTGCAGCCACTGGCTGAGGCCTCCGAGCACCTCCAGGGGCGGCCGCGGCGAGTGCACCTCCACCACGGTGGTGCGGTCCTTGCTGGCGGCCCGCAGGAAGAACACCAGGCCTATCGCCATCAGCAAGGTCAGCAGCAGGGTGGAGGCCAGGGTGGGGGCCATGCGGTGGGGTATCGCGATGGGACCCATTCTCCCCCACATCCCCGGGCCGGCGCGGGGGGCTCGTACGAGGCTTTGCCACCATGGCCGCAACTGCCTTGCTGCCATGGCTCCCTCCTCCGCCCCCGCCGCCGCGCCCGCCCGCTTCGCCGTCTTCGATGGTGACCTCGACGCGGAGTGGCAGGCCCTGTTCTCCGCTTCCGGCTCGCTGGCGGTGGACACCGAGGCGATGGGCCTGATCCATGGCCGCGATCGGCTCTGCCTGGTGCAGATCGCCGACGACCAGGACAACGTCTGCTGCCTGCGCATCGCCCGGGGCCAGAGCGAGGCCCCTTTGCTCAAGCAGGTGCTGGAAGCGCCCGGGATCGAGAAGGTGTTCCACTTCGCCCGCTTCGATGTGGCCGCCCTGGCCGAGGGGCTGGGGATCGCCGTGCAGCCGATCTTCTGCACCAAGGTCGCCAGCCGCTTGGGCCGCACCTACGCCCCGCGCCATGGGCTCAAGGATGTGGTCCAGGAGCTGGTGGGGGTGGAGCTCGACAAGCAGGCCCAGAGCAGTGACTGGGGCCGGGTGGACGAGCTCAGTGAGGCCCAGCTGGCCTACGCCGCCAACGATGCCCGCTACCTGCTGGCGGCCCGGGACCGCTTGGCGGCCATGCTCGAGCGCGAGGGGAGGCTGGAGCTGGCCCGCCGTTGCTTCGCCTGCATTCCGGTGTTTTCGGATCTGGATCGGGGGCGCTTCGGCTCGGTGTTCGAGCACTGATGTTCGAGCGACCCCTTGTCAGTCCTCGTCCATGTAGTTCATCTCGCTCGCGACGGCGGTGAGCAGGGAATTCAGCATCTGGCCGTGGGCGGCGCTGCCGGCGCGGGCGTCCTCGGCCATCCGCTCGGCGAGTTCGATCTTGGCCTCGATCGCCCGCAGACCTTCCTGGGCCGCCCGCAGATCCACCCTGCGGCGGGCTGAGGCGAGGCTGATGTTCAGCAGGCTGGCCAGCTGGCCATAGGCCGCGGCATACGCCTGGTTGGTGGGGGCGGCCATGGCGTTGGATCAACTGGTCCCATCTTGACCCGGAGCCCGCAGCAGCTCCCGCTCGATGGCGGCGGCGATCCGGGCACTCCCGCCCGGTGGTCCCATGCGACGGCGGCCGATGGCTCCCAGTCGTTCCCTCAGCGCGCCATCGGCCAGCAGATGTTCCACTCCCTCCGCCAGCTCCGCCGCGTTCATGCAGACCCGCACGGCCCCTCCGAGCAGGCGGCTCTGGCGGCGGGCGAAGGGGGCCTTGAACTGGGGCCCGGGACCCGGCAGCGACAGGGCCGGGCAGCCCAGTCCCACCACCTGCTCGGTGGCGGTGCCGGCCGTGGCCACCGCCAGGTCGGCGGCCCTGGCCCAATCCGCCAGCTTCCCAGGGCCCAGAAGCAGCCGTAGGGGGCGCTGGTGATGCCGCCAGGCGGCCACGGCGCCGCTGCCGTTCGGCAGGGGGCTGCGCTCCAGGCCGAGCCGTTCCAGGATCGCTGCGATGGCCTCCTCCCCGGGCTGGCCGCCGGTGGCCGCCAGCACCTCCAGGGGCTGCCGGCAGCGCAGCAGGGCCTCGATCAGACGTTGAAGGTTGCCGATCGCTTCAGGGCTCCGGGAGCCCATCAGCAGCAGCACGCGCCTGGCTCCGCCACTGGGGGGCAGCGTGTCTGCCGATGCGCCGAGGCCGTCCATCATTGGATTTCCCGGGGCCAGGGCCCGCACCCCGTGGCGCCGCAGTCCCCGGGCGGTGAGCTGGTCGCGGACGGCCACCAACCGGCAGCGCCTCTGGCCCATCAGCGCCCATTCCCAGGGATCCCACTCGCTGCCCTTGAGCCGGTGGTAGGCATCGGCGAACAGCTGGTGGCCTGGACCGCTGCGCCAGGTGTAATCGCTCTTGGGGGTGCCGATGAAGCCAAAGGGGGCGCCGCTGGCGCCCGCCAGCAAAAGGGGCAGCAGGTCGCCCACCGCCAGCAGCGGCTGACCGCTCGCCCCCCAGCGCCGCACCAGCCTCCATTGGCGCAGGCTCAGCAGCGGCAGACCCGCCGCCAGATCACGCCCCAATCCCCGCAAGCTCTGGTTGCTGAAGCCGCCGCTGGGCAGGCGCTGGCGGGGGCCAACCCTTCGCAGCGCTCCCGTGGCTTCGAGTCCGGCAAAGGCGTCTCCTTCACCCACCAGGGGCAGCACGGCCAGCTGCAGTTCGGGTTGCCGCCGGCGCAGGGCGAGGATGAGGCGAAGGGCGATCTGATCCTCCCCGTGGCCGTTGCTCAGAACCAGCAGACGGGAAGGCATGTCATGGCTGATACGATCCGCTGCAGGGAGTTTGCTCCCCACCGGCGGCATGGCCAAGTGGTAAGGCAGAGGATTGCAAATCCTTTACCCCCAGTTCGAATCTGGGTGCCGCCTCTTCGTTGAGGGCTGGGGCCGCTCCGGTCAGAAGCTGGCCTGGGCGCGCCAGCGCTCGCCGCTCAGGGCCTTGGCCTCACAGCTCACTTCGCTGGGGCCCACCTGGCAGCTGCCATCGGCGGGCCACGCCTTGGGCAGTCCTTCGGCCAGCCCGCGTCCATCGAAGGAGCTCTCGCTGACGCTGCTCAGCTCGGCGCGCACCGGAGCCACCGGCTCGCATTTCCCCTGGCGGCAGCGCATCGGTTGTTGGCCCTTGGGCAGCACCCCGACGAACACGAGCAGGTTGCTGCCGTCCCGCTTCGGGCCACTGGCGATGAAACGGATCGTGAGCAGCCCTTCGACGGCCTGGTCCACCTGCACCCGGCCGCAGCGGGAGGGCTCCTGGCCCTCCAGGTTGCGCTCGCACTTGCCTACGTCCCACTGCCAGCGTCCGAAGCCCTCGGCCCCGTCGCCGGCGAACGAGGGCCCCAGGGGGGCCAGGGCTGCAAGCAGGACAGCCACTGCCAGGGAGGCGAAGGCATGGCGGCCTGAAGGCGGGTGCACCGTTCTGGTCGCCCGCTTCGCTGTCCCGACGGGCGAGCCCGGAGTCACCATCGCGTTCGGCTGAGGAGTAATCCCATTGTGGTTCGCCAGGTGCGGACTCAATAGCCCCCATCGGCCACGCACATCCCCTGGCAGCGAAGACCATTGCTGGCTGTGCGCAGGCAGTGGAGGCAGAGGATGGGGTCCGATCCGACGGGCTCAGGCGTGGAGATGGAATCGGGCGCGGGGCTGGTCACCGAGCAACCCGGGATTGGAGTGGGGACTTGGTCCTGGGGCAACCGTTTCCTCTGGGGGTATGAGCCGGAGCTCCATGATCCCACTCTCCGCGCCACCTTCCTGCGGGCGGTGGCGCTCGGTCTGCGCTTTTTCGACACCGCCGATTCCTATGGAACGGGCCGTCTGGCGGGCCGCAGTGAGACGCTGCTGGGCGCCTTCGCCGCCGCCTTGCCCGAGCAGCGCCGGCAGGAGCTCACCCTCGCCACCAAGCTGGCACCGTTCCCCTGGCGCCTGGGCCAGGGCGGCTTCGATCGGCCCTTTGCGGCCTCACGGGAGCGCTTGCAGGGCCGGCTCGATCGCGTGCAGTTGCACTGGAGCACAGCTCGCTACGCCCCCTGGCAGGAGGCACCGCTGCTGGATGGTCTGGCCCGGCTGGTGAGTGACGGGGCCGTGGCCAGCCTGGGCCTTTCCAATTTCGGCCCGCGGCGGCTGCGCTGGGCCCATGAACGGCTCCAATGGCAGGGGGTGCGGCTCGCCAGCCTCCAGGTTCAGCTGTCCTTGCTCGCTCCGGCGCCGATCCAGCCGGGGGGTGTGGCGGAGGTCTGCCGGGAGCTGGGGATTCAGCTGATCGCCTACAGCCCCTTTGCCCTGGGGCTGCTCACCGAGGGCCCGGCCTCGGAGCGGGCCTTACCGGCGGGTCCCCGCGGCAGCCTGTTTCGCCGGCTGCGGCCCCGGATCCAGCCGCTGCTCGAGGAGATCGGACGCATCGCCGATCGGCACCAAGCCACAGGCGCCCAGGTGGCCCTCAACTGGTGCCGCAGCCATGGCGCCATGCCGATCCCCGGCCTGCGCACGGTGGCCCAGGCGGAAGATGCCGCCGCCGCCCTCAGCTGGCGGCTCAGCGCTGCCGAGAGCTCTCGCCTCGATGGGTTGTCGTCGGGGCTGGGGGCGTCGATGCCGGCCAACCCCTTTTCCAGCGACTGAAAGGGGTCCTGCGAGGGGTGTGGGCCGTTGGCTCAGAGCGCCTGGCCAGAGGGATCTGGGGTGAGCACCACGGGCATCGTTTCCCGCCGCACCGGAGGCTCCGGGGATTGCCGCAGCAGGGGCGCCCCGTGGCCTGACTCTGGCCCCAGAGGGCCAGAGAGCGCCAGGCTGGCGGTGGGCTCTGGGTTGTCGCAGGCGGCCAGGGCCTCCTGGAGCAGCGAATCGAAGATGACGATGGGCAGCCGCTGGCGGGCGATTTCGAGGAAGGCGCTGCTCACCGATTCGCCGGCGGCCGAGGGCAGCCCCGGGTTGCTGCGCCGATGCTCCTGCTCCTCCTCCACGGCGCGGATGAACCGCTCGGTCACATCGCGTTTGGTGGAGGCGCGGATCTGGGTCTCCCGATCGACCGAGGTGAGCGAGAGCTGGCACTCCAGTTCCTGCAGGCGGCGGTTGAGGCTTTCGAGCACCTCTTGGGCCTCCTCAACCACTTTGGCCAACTGGCCATCGGAGAGCCTGGGCAGGTGGGCGACGTAAACCTTGCCGTGGTCCCTGAGGGTGAGAAAGGTGGGCCGGAAATTGCCCCGGCTCGAACCGGGGAAGGCCTCGCGGGGGCGCTGGGGTCGGTTGGGGGGAAGCGGGCCTGCGGAACTGCGGCGGCGGGTGAGCCGTCCCGGCGATGAATTACTGGACGTCAAAAAACGAACCTATGGAGAATGAAACGGATGTCGCTGCGGCGTCGAATGGGTGTGAATCCCTATGGGTCGCACATTAAGCAATAGATAGTGTGCCCCGGCGAATTCGGCAGGACTTGATGCCTCAGCCGGGGAGCCTCACCAGCGCCCCATGGCCCTCGGGATCGTTCTCCACCTGGCCCAGCACCCAGGCGTCGTGGCCGCTGGCGGCGGCGGCGGCCATGGCGGCTCCCTCGGCGCCGTCGGGAACCACCAGGCAAAACCCCACCCCCAGGTTGAAGGTGTTCCAGAGATCGTCCTCGGGGACGCTGCCCTGCTCCTGCAACCACTGAAACAACTCGGGCCGCTCCCAGCTGTTCGGGTCGATGCGGGCCCGCAGCCCACCGCCCAGGCACCGGGGCAGGTTTTCCGGCAGGCCACCACCGGTGATGTGGGCCATGCCATGGAGGGGCACGGACTGGGCCTTGAGAGCGCTCACCAGGGAGCCGTAGAGGCGGGTGGGGGTGAGCAGGGCCTCCAGCACAGGACGGCCGCTGTGGGGCAGGGTGGTGGTGGCCTCGGTGCCGGCGGCCTCAAGGATGCGCCGCACCAGGCTGAAACCATTGCTGTGGACGCCACTGCTGGCCACCGCCACGATCCGGTCCCCGGCGAGGGTGCTGCGGCCGTCGATCAGCTCGTCCTCCTCGACGACGGCCACGCAGAACCCGGCCAGGTCGTAGCGGCCCGGTGCATAGAAGCCCGGCATTTCGGCGGTTTCGCCCCCCAGGAGCGCACAGCCGCTCTGCCGGCAGCCGTCGGCGATGCCCTCCACCACGGCCGCCATGGCCTCGGGGCTGAGCTTGCCGGTGGCGATGTAGTCAAGGAAGAACAGCGGCTCGGCGCCAGTGGTGATCACGTCGTTGACGCACATGGCCACCAGATCGATCCCCACCGCGTGGTGCTGGCCGTGGGCCTGGGCCAGTTCCAGCTTGGTGCCTACCCCATCGGTGCCCGCGACCAGGAGGGGCCGGCGCAGGCCCGCAGGCAGGCGGCAGAGTCCACCAAACCCCCCGAGCCCCCCCAGCACTTCTGGCCGGCGGGTGGAGTCCACGCTGGAGCGGATGCGTTCCACGAAGGCCCGTCCGGCCACCACATCCACGCCTGCTGTGCGGTAGTCCATGCGGGTATCGCCCTTTCCCTGATCCTCCGATGCCATCGCCCCTGGGGCGCCGTTCTTTCCCGACAGACTGTGGACAATTCCATTATTGGCACAACAAGCGATCAGCCGAGCTTATGGGGTCGATTCGGTTGTCTGATCAATTCCGGTTGACGGAGCCGTGTTCAGGCCTGTGGGTGGCAGGGATCAGGCAATTGATGATGAATACTGATCAATCTTGGTCCCACGGCTGCTCACTTTTTTGACTGCATTCACGGGTTAACTTTGCGTCGTTGTCAATTCCCGTTAGGAACTCAGCCGACTGGTTCGCTCCACAAACTCTCCTATTCGTGAGGGAGCAACCACAGTCAACAGCCCACTGAATTTCCAGTAACTGCTGTTTTACCCGGCGAGTTCCGATTGTTATGCGTCGTACCACCTCCCTCGGGGCCCTGGCCCTCCTGCTCTCCGGCAGCAGCGTTCTGATCCCCGCCATGGCCCAATCGGGCCGCACGATCAGCGGCGAGGCCATCGCCTCCGCCCAGTACAGCGAAGAGTTGGCCGCTCCTGCCGCCACCACCAAGCTGGCGATCCGTGAGGTCCAGGAACCTGCTCCCGCCGCAGAACCGCTGCTCCGTCCGATCACCCCGCCCCTGCCGATCGCTCCGGCGCCGGTGGCCCCCCGGGTTGTGGCTACGAGCAGTGGTCAGGCCAGCTGGTATGGCCCTGGGTTCTTCGGCCGTCGCACGGCCAATGGTGAACGGTTCCGTCCCGGCACCCTCACCGCAGCCCACCGCACACTGCCCTTCGGCACCAAGGTGCGTGTCACCAACCTCTGGAACGGTCGCACCACTGTGGTGCGGATCAACGACCGCGGCCCGTTCCACGGCAACCGTGTAATCGACCTGGCCCATGGTGCTGCCAGTCAGCTCGGCGTTGTCGCCAGTGGCGTCGCCCAGGTGAAGCTCGAAGTGCTGCGCTGAACCTCCGCCTTGACGGATCCCCAGGCCCATCCGCCACATTGGCGGGTGGGCCTTTCCGTTGAGGGCGCTTGCAACTGCTCCAGACCCGCGTCGAACTGCTGCACTGGTGCGCTACGCCGGCCCAGAGAACGGTGCCGCTGCACTTCGTCCCCACCATGGGGGGCCTGCACCGGGGGCACAGCAGCCTGGTGGAGGCGGCCCGTCGACCCGTTGCTGGCCTGGAGCCCAGGGTGCTGGTGAGCGTGTTCGTCAACCCGCTGCAGTTCGCACCAGGTGAGGATTTCAGCCGCTACCCCAGGCCCCTTGAGGCGGACGAACGCTTGGCCAGGGAGGCCGGCGCCGATGCCCTGTTCAGGCCCAGCGTCGAGGAACTGTTCCCGGGGGGGGAGGGCCAACTCACACGGCTCAGTCCCCCCCGGGAGCTGCAGGAGGTGCTCTGCGGTCGCCATCGGCCCGGCCACTTCGATGGGGTGGCCACGGTGGTGACACGCCTGTTGGGCCTGGTACGCCCCGAGCGCCTGATGCTGGGCGAGAAGGATTGGCAGCAGTTGGTGATTCTCAGGCGCCTGGTGGCCGACCTGGGCCTGCCCTTGCGCGTGCAGGGTTGCGCCACCGTGCGGGAGAGCGATGGTCTGGCCTGCAGCTCCCGCAACCGCTACCTCAGCGCTGCGGAGCGCCTGCAGGTGCAGGCCTTGCCCCAGGCCCTGGAGGCCGCCCGGGGAGCGCTGCGGGCGGCCGGTGACATGGTCAATGGCGTGGGCAGTGGCGTTTCAGGCGAGGCGCTGGTGGCGGTGGTGCGGGAGGCCCTGGGGCGGGCCCAGCTGGAGGTGGAGTACGTGGAGTTGGTGCAACCCCATAGCCTGGCACCGTTGCCCCGATTGGATCGCCTTGGCCTGCTGGCCGTGGCCGTGCGCTGTGGCGGCTGCCGCCTGATCGATCACACCGTTCTGATGACCCGCCTGCCCCTCGTTGCCATCGATGGACCCGCCGGAGCGGGCAAGAGCACGGTCACCCGCGCCTTCGCCGCTCGCATGGGCCTGGTCTACCTCGACACGGGGGCCATGTACCGGGCGCTCACCTGGTGGGTGCAGCAGCAGGGGGTGGATCCCAGCGATGGGGCCGCGATCGAGCCGCTGCTGCAGGGCCTCGACCTGCAACTGAGCACGGCGGCGGGCGGCGAGCAGCGGGTGTGCATCAACGGCCATGACGTGAGCGAGGCCATCCGCAGCCCCGACGTCACCGCTCAGGTGTCCATGGTGGCGGCCCACGCCTGCGTGCGGGCGGCCCTCACCCGCCAGCAGCAGGCCATGGGCGAACGGGGGGGGCTGGTGGCCGAAGGCCGCGACATCGGCACCGCCGTGTTCCCCCACGCCGATCTGAAGGTGTTCCTGACGGCCACGGTGGAGGAGCGGGCCCGGCGGCGGGCCCTCGATCTTGAGCAGCGGGGCTTCCCGGTTCCTCCCCTTGCCGAGCTGGAGGAGCAGATCGCAAGCCGCGACCACGCCGATGCCAGCCGGGAGGTGGCCCCCCTGCGACAGGCCCCTGATGCCCAGGAACTGGTCACCGATGGGATGACGATTGAGTTGGTGATCCAGACCCTGGTGGACCTGTTCCGCGAACGGGTCCCGGAGGAAGCTTGGCCAGGATCTTGACGGTTTGTTTCGAAGCCGCCCTGGGATACTCCCCCACACCGGTAGTGTTTGAAGCAAGTTGAATTCAGAAGGCGCTTCTCGGAATGTCATCAAGCACAACGACAGCGAACTCTTCATCGGCAGCTTTGAACTATTCAAGCGCTTCCGATTCCACAATTCGACGTCCATCCAAGCGTCCTCTAAGCAGCGGCGATCATGCCTTTGGCATGATGATCCATTCCATGGTGAGCATGGTTAAGAATGGCTCCTCTCGTTGAGGCGAGCAAGTAAGCCGGCGCAAGCATCTTCCAGCAGATCGAGCACATCTTCAAACCCATTATCGTCGCCGTAGTAGGGATCAGGGATCATTGTTGCTGAAAACTTGCAGCAATGATTGGTGATCGGCTCTATTAAGGCAATTTTGTCTTGGTCAATCCCACTTTGTGCGGCCATTCTGCATACTTGCTTGAAGTTTTCCTGATCCATCGTAAGGATCCGATCGAAATTCATGAGATCGTCCTCTGTGATTTGGCGTGCCTTGCTGAGTAAGTTGACCCCGCGTTTCGCCGCTGCTGCCCGCATTCTCTTGTCGGCATCATTTCCGACGTGCCATGCTCCCGTCCCTGCAGAATCGACAAGATAGTTAGACTTGAATTCGGTTAAATCCAACAGATGAAGAAAAATCCCCTCGGCAGCGGGCGATCGACAAATGTTGCCTAAACAGACGAAAAGGATACGCTGTGTCATGTTCAATTGAGTCTGAGTTTTCACTTGGTCAAGTTGCGATCTGGCCGCTTGGCGTTCAGCCGTCTTAGAGCCAAGTCTGCCCGCATTCTTACCACCATCACAGGCTCCTTCTCTTCATTGACAAGGCCGCCGAGGCTTTCGATCACCCTAGAGACGTCTCCAGGAGGTGACTGAAGGGCCGGAGTGAGTTTTTCCAGACCTACCACTACGGCGTAGCGAACAATCCACTCCCCATCGCTCAGGCCCATCTCCAGGGAGGTGAAACAGCGATGGATCACCTCCTCTTGCTGCTCCTGCCCAAGGCCCTGCAGCTGAAGCCTTCCGAGGCCACAGGCGGCAGCTCGTCGCACGCTTGGCACCATGTCTTCTGCCAGAGCCTGCTCCAAAACAGCAAGACCTCGGACGTCGCCGATACCAGCCAGGGCTCTGACCGCCCAGGCTCTGGCTCCGTAGTTGTGTTGATCCAGATTGGCGAGCAGTGGGGCCACGGCTGGCCCACCGATCGAGACCAGCCCCTCCACGGCTGCCACGGCTGCTCCTGGGTTGTTGTAAGTGAGAATCTCCATCAGACAATCCAGGCTGCCAGGGTCTGCCATGGCGCTGAGGGCTTCGGTGGCGTCCAGAAGCGCCTCGCCAGTGCAGGCCAGTTGGACAGCAGCAATCAGATTTGCCAATTCATCTGGGGATGCGGATGTCTTCACAGCAACTCATCCATCGCCGCAAGGACAGCTTCAGTGCTGCATGGGTCCGCTGCAGCCTCTGCAAGCCCTCGAAGAGCAATCAGTTTGAGGCTATTTTCGGCCAGAGTCTGGGAGATGGGCAACAGTGCCGGTAACCATCCACAGGCGCCCAAGTCCAGAAGAGCCGATCGTCGTACCTGCAACTGTGGGTGCCGAAGCATCGCGACGAGCCTCTCTCCCCAGCAGGGCTGACCGGTGAGTTGAAGGAGCGCCCGTGCGGCGGCATTGCTCACCACCGGACGTTCGTGGTCGAGAAAGGGAGTGATGACCTCCAGCACCTCGGGACTTGCCACCCCCAGCTCTCCCAGGGTCTCAATGATGGCTTCGCATGGTTCAACCAGACGAGCCGTGCCACTCTGAGAACGTCCGGGTCCAGTTAGCCCTCCTTTTAGGCGGCGAGCCAGTGGCTCAACAGCCTCCTTGGCACCTAAGTTTCCAAGACTCCGGGACGCCGCTTCGCGCAGCCCTGGATCTTCATCCTCGAGCGCAGAGAGCAGATCGGGAATCGCCTGGCGCGCTGCCGGCCCAAGTTTTCCAAGGGCTCGTGCGGCATTTCTAGCCACTGCAGTTGCATCTAGATCCTGCCCTGGATGAACAACGTGGCGGTCTCGAAGGGCTTCCAGCAACAACGTGATGGTTCTTGGATTGTCGCTGCGATGCCTTCCCAGCCACCAAGCGGCGTAGTAACGGGAGGATGCATCGTCAACCAACCCGAGCCTGCGCAAGGCCTCGGCTTCGCTGATGGGAGTTCCTATTGGCTCCGCATCTGTTTGCCTCACCATCTAACCAGAGCCCAATAGTTCCATGAAAATGGGGGCATTAAGCCCCCATGAGAGACACCGATGTCTATGTCTTGTCAGACGAGGGCGTTGATCGCATAGTCGAGGTAGTTATTGGCTTCGGTTGCAGCTTCGCCACTCAGACCATGGTTGGATTTGATGTAGCGAAGAGCTTCTACATACCAGGAGGGAGAGAGCTCAAAAGTACGGTTGATCTCGTCAAGCCCTGCAATCAGGTAGTCGTCCATTGGACCTGTACCACCTGCAACCAAACAGTAGGTCACCATACGAAGATAGTAGCCAACGTCTCGAGCACACTTCGCTTTGCCCTCTGTAGTTGAAGCGTAGTTCGGTCCCTGCTGCTGTGTAGTGTAAGGGAACTTGGTGTAAACCGCCTGGGCGGCCCCGTTGACCAAGGCGTCGGCCTTGGCGGTCAGTTGCTTGGCGGCTTCAAGGCCTGCCTTGGCACGACTAAAGCGACCGAAGGCGGCTTGAATCTCCGTGTTGCTCAGCAAACGAGCCTGGGAGTCAGCGGTGGAGACGGCTTCTGTGAGTGGGGATTTCATGGAAAGCGAGAAAGAAAGAAAGGGTTGTTCAGCTGAATGGGAGCCTTAGGCGACAGAAGATGCGGCTCTGTCAAAGTAGGTGCCGATTTCAGAAGAAAGTGCGGTGCAATCACCCTGGGTGATACCGGCACGATCGTTCACAATGCCAAGAGCAGCTTCTTTCATCTTGCGGACACCTTCCGCAACCGAGGCGCCAGGGGTGCCTAAAGCCAGGTAGGTCTCGCGCAGTCCATTCAGGCAACGATCCTCCAAAACGCTGGAGTCTCCGTTGAAAATGGAATAGGTCACGTAACGCAGGATGATCTCCATGTCGCGGAGGCAAGCAGCCATGCGACGGCTGGTGTAAGCATTGCCGCCGGGTGAGATCAGGCCGGGTTGCTCAGCAAAAAGGGCGCGAGCGGCGTTGGCGACGATCGAGGATGAATTGCTTGTGATGCGATTGACTGCATCCAGCCGCTTGTTGCTGTCTGAAACCATCGCAGCTAAGGCATCGAGTTCGCCAGCAGAGATGAAGCTGCCACGCGCATCAGCTTGGGCAATAACCTTTGTGAAAGCGTCAAACATGGGGTTGGCACCTATTCTTTGAGGGAGTGTCGTGAAAGACCCTGACAAACTCCAGAACGTCGAAACGCTAGGGGAAAGGGCTTCGCTGGCTTGCCGATGCCAAGCACTGGGGGCCAAGCGATCTGTCTATTATTTAATGCGCACGGTCCAGAGGGGGGGAGGTGTTAACAAAAGGTCACCCACGCTCGTCAAAACGACTGTAAAACCCTCCTTTTTCTGCCCAGTATTGTAGTAGCTCACCCCAGTGCTGATTCAGCATTGAGGCCTTGCCTTGAAGCACGCGGATAGTGCGATTTCCTGAGGAAAGACTCTTGTCGGTGTTCACGCTGATGAGGTGTCCATCAAGGCTCTCAACGGCTTCCGCAAAGCGATCAATGGCGTTCTGCTCAAGTGACTCCATGAGCAGGAAGTTGCCCTTAAGAACAAGGTGGCGGCTCCGTATCCAGCTCCTGAGACGCTGCTTGGCCATTGGGGGCAGAATGGCTCCACTCATGGAAGTGGCTTGGCAGGATCAAAAGAATGTGTCAACTCGTGAGCAAAACTCTCAATGAGCTCAAACTCAAACTGTCGATCAGTGAGACCCCAGCGTTGTTCATGGCTCTTTGGGTCACAGCCGAAATCACGGCTACGCCATAGGCCTTCTTCAAGTAGAACTTCACTAACGAGATAGGTGAGCTGGCCGTCGCGGGGCACCATGCAGCGACAGCCTTCTTCAAGCTGGCCGCGGAAGCCACCTGTGTCTTTTGGGAAGAACTCCATAGCGCAGCCAGGCCTTGCAGTCAGCTTGCTCCGCTCCAAGGTCTTCAGAAGACTGGGTTCATGGCTCGCACCTGCTACAAATAGGGGATCAGGTGGACTGAAGTTATCGATTCTGAGCCGATCCGACAGTTGTGTTACATGGTGTACACCTTGCCGATACGGACGCCAGAGGTCAAAGGTGTAGGCCTGTTCTGAGTACAGCCAACAACCATCAAAGCCAGGAGCGTTGAATGGGCGAAAGGCTAGTTGAATATGAGATACCTCAGTGGAGTGGGTGGCAAACTGGCGATCATTGCGGAAGGAGCCCACCATGAGCTGAATACACTGACGGGCTTGGGTGTCGGTCAACTGCATCTCAATCATTGATTATGTCTACTCAGCTCCCATCCCGTTGGCGAATCTCTGAAGAAAAAGAAGCTTGGACGATACCTTGGCCGCCCTTAGTTCGCATCAACGATACTCGCAGTCTCACATCCTTTGTGGCAAACCAGATGCGCTCTTCTGCGCTTGAACCTTGGTAAGGAGTAATCAGCGTAAACGCCCCATCGTCGTCAAGTCTATAGTGACCTACGGCAGGAATTTCTTCTGTATAACCTATGCTTCGGAGCAGCCTTCCGCTTCTTGTGCCATCCGGGACTGGGACGAGCAGGCATTCACCAGCGCTGACTTCTGATTCATCCCAATCGGAACTCCCGCGCCAAGACATGCGAAAAGGGCTGGTAATTGCTTGGCTGTCCACCTCATTAGAGTTCAGTAGCTGGATTAACTCAGCGGAATCATGGGGCTCAGCAATGATTTCAATCGTGGATTCGACCTCCTCGACATGCCGAAAGGCCAGGTTGTGACCACTGCGCTTGGAATGCCATGTTCCAAGGGATCTCTCGACGAAGTCTGAGATTGAGATATCGGCCAAGGTCTTCAAGTCTTTGAGTTTCGGTTTAGCCTGGGGATTCTTTGAGTAGGCCTAGATTAATGAATTTACAATATGCAAGAGAAAGCCACCATGACTAGCATGGTGGCAACACGATGGAATCTGCTCGAGTTTACTTGGCGACAGGCTTGATTGTGCGAATGCGAGCACCCTGGCGCTGGATCACATTGATTCGCTGGCTGAGTTGAGCATAGTCAACAGTGATGACTTGGGCAGCCCGTCGGTTGACAGCACTGTTGCGGGGCATGTCGATCACAATTTCGAAGCGTCCGTTTCGATTTCCGCCCGATCGAGTGGCTGTCGGAGGATTGGCCGATTCTGCAATGTTGGAGGCCAAGCTTCGAGCGTTTGGCTGGCTTTGAGCTAGGTCGCTGCTGGCAAAACCGCGGCATTGGTTAATCGTGCGCAGGAAGTCTCTTGTTTGGGAGAGCTGGGCCGAATCTGTGCGGGTGAAAGGGGTAATGTTGTCTCCGAAAACGGAGCTGTATTCGTCACTTTCAATGTAGGAAAGAATGTCGGCCTCATAGCCGGCAGCTGCGTAGATGGCTGTGTGTTCGGCAATTTCGGCCTGATTCCGAGGCGCGCGGCCAAGCAAATGCTTGAAGTTCAATTCGATGAAACGATACTGTGAGTTCGTGTCAAAGAATCGTTGCCTGTAGGCATCAGAGAGGGCGACAGCGGCGACAAATTGCCTGACGGAAATGTCACGATTCCGCAACTGAGATTCGGCTGTGGTCAGCCGATCGGACTCAGTTACGTGAGCATTCCCCAAGACTTGACGATAGACGGAGAGCATGACATCGTCCAGCTCCATTTCGCTTGAACTCGCCCAGAGTTCACTTGTGGGGTTGGATTGCATCCAGAGAGACATTGTTTTAGAGCAAGTGAGAAGGGGAATGGGAGCAACAAGTTGCTTTGCTGAGACTAAACTTGCATCAGTGGATCTCAGACGATCTCACTGATGCTGACAATACGGCCGCTTGTGCTGTGAATGAACTTCAGTTGACTCGTCATGCGGTCTCCAGCAACCTCATAGGTTGTTGCCGCCCTACGACGACGACTCCCGAAGGTTTGACTTGTGACCTCAATTCGGTAGCGCTTGCCGGGCGGCTGCATCGATCCACTGGATGCAGTCGAGCGCAGTGGAATGATCTGATTGGCTCCTCCAGTCACCTGATTGAGCAGACGAGAACTGGTGACTTGACGGTCCCCACCGCTGAAGCCATTGACGAGTGCAAGCGTACGGTTGAAATTGCTTTGGCTGCGGCCTTGCGCAGACTTTACGGCTTTAAGATAGGGAACGACGTTCTCTCCAAAGCTGTTGATGTATTCTTCGCTGTTGACGAAATGGTCAATCGTGGCTGTATACCCTTGGCGAATCACGATGTCAAGCGGAACTCTGAATTCTGCTTGATTTTCTGGAGCACGGCCAAGCAGTTGCTTGAATAGCAACTCGACAAAGCGATAGGGTGAAGCCTTGGCAAAGAATCGCTGTTGATAATGAGCTGTGAGACAGAGCTCACGGATGAAGGCCCTGACACTGAGTTTCCCGTCAATCAGTTGCGATTCAAGCGAAGTTGGGATGTCCCCTTCCATCAGGTGTGGATTGCCAAGCACCTGGCGGTAGACGGCGCGAATCACTTGCTTGACATCTTCGGCGCTGCTGCCAACCAAACATTCTAAGCGTTCTTGATCTTGCTGTGAGACTCCAAAGCCGGCGTAGAGTGAAGGGCTGAGGGGCGCTGTGTCGAGCCCTGAGGTGGAACGCATCGGCTTGTAAACAGCCGTTGGAGATGGATTGTATCGACCGAAACTCAAACCCGACATAGCCCTTGCCGCCGCGGCAAGGTAGGGAAGGGTCTGTGATCGTTTCGGTTGGGAGTTATCGCTGCTGCTGTTGGTGCCCTTAAGCAAGAGCATCTTGGTGTAATTGTTCTGAGCAAGACTGACTTGGCTTACCACTGAACGCAGATAAGGAACAGTATCTTCTCCAAAAGCGTTTAGATATTCTTCGCCGTTGGTATAACTTTTGATTTCCTCCTCAAGACCTTTGCCCTGAAGAAGCTCTACATGTTCTGTCACTTCCGCTTCGGACTGCGGAGCACGACCAAGAAAGTGCTTGAAATTAAGCTCTACAAAACGGTGGGGTGAGCATGTCTCGAAGAAGCGACGACGATACAGTTCTGAGCAACCAAGCTCAGTGACAAACTCGCGAATTGATCGTTCGCCGTTTGTTAGCCTGGATTCGGAAGTGAATAGCCGCTCACTCTCCATCACGCCGATGTTTCCAAAAACCTGTTTGTAGGCGGCACGAATTGCAACCTGGCAGGCCTCTGTTCCCGCTTGAGGCCAGAAACTTGTTGGAGCTATGTTCGGCTGCATCAGATTGGCAGACGCAGCCTGATACCGATTAATGGTGGGCATGGGATGATAATGAATAGGACTCAGGTGAATCGATCAATTGACAGGGGTCACGCTTGCTATTTTTCCGCCTTCAGCGTGGATGCGCTGAAACTGCTCTGAGAGTTTCTCGAACGGTACATAGAACACTCGATTGGATTGGCGATAGCGGGAAAACTTTTGAACATTGTTTGCTCGGTATCCGCTCACCTGAATCTTGTAGATTTTGCCTTCCTGGCCCGCTCCAACCCCTGCTCGGGTTTTGCCCACACCATTCTGGGGTGCAAGCCGGAAGCTGCTAGCTGTATTACCAGGGCTGATCACCGGGAAGCTCGTGTTCTGGTAAGCGGCACCACCAAGTTTGGGGGCAATTCCGGCTACGTCTCCCTTGAGATCGCTGCTGCTGGCGCCCCGAGTGAGCTGGAACATCCAGGTGAATTCGCGCATACTCTTTCCAGGACCGGTTTGCCAGCCGTGCAGGTAAGGAACTGTATCCTCGCCAAATCGATTTTGATATTCGGCGCTGTCGATATAGCTATCGATATCCGATTGATACCCGAAATGATCTAGAATTTCGCTATGGCCCCGCATTTCTTCGAAGTTGTCTGGAGCTCTCCCAAGTAAATGCTTGAAAGTGAGTTCAATATAGCGATACCGGCTGCATGTATCGAAAAAACGGCTTTGGTACGTTGCACTTTTGGATAGCAGTCGAACAAACTCGCGAACGCTGATGCGGCCAAGCTTGAACTGCGACTCGGCTACGATCTGGCGCTCTTCCTCCATCACATAGGCATTGCCAAGGACCTGACGGTAAATGGCTCGGATGATGACGTCCTTGTCAGCGTTGGCATCACCAGAGAAATGCTCTTGAGCGTTGATAGATGTGAAGCGCTCTACACCAAGGAAGGAGGCAGGTCCAAAAGTCATGCTGGGAGTGCTCGGGGAACTGGTGGCATACCCTGGGGCCGCGGGTGCCAAGGTTTAAGTCTTGAAAATCATACTAAAGGCTTCCTGCCCATTGCCTTTTAGTGCGTGATCTGTTACCTCAAGAGGCCTATAGAGGTTTGAGCGCTTTGAAAAAAGGCCCCGTGAGGGGCCTTTGGAGAAGTAGTTGATCAGCGCCTTGGGGTTCAGGAGAGTGACTCGATCACATAGGAGAGCAGAGCCTTGAATTCCTTGGCGGCTTCAGGGCTCATGTCGCGCGGTGCGCAAGCGCGCTCACGGGTGTAGGAGAAGGCCTCCACATAAGCTGCGGTGGGCAGATTGAGGGTGCGGTAGACCTCACGGGCGCCGGCAATGCCCCACTCATCAATCGGGCCGGTGCCGCCAACCACCAAGGAGTAGTTGATCAGACGCATGTAGTGAGCGATATCGCGGTAGCACTTGTCGGTTTTGATTTGGTTGCTAGCAGCTTCGCCCGACTGCTTGAGGTAGGGGTACTTCTTGAAGACAGCATCGCCAGCTTCCTGGACAACTTTGTCAAGCCCGGCAGCGAGCTTTTCAGCGGCTTCCAGACGAGCGGCAGAACGCTGGATTGAACCTTGGACCGCTTCCAGGTCGGACTGGGTGGGGAAACGACCGGCGGCGTCAGCAGCTGTGACGACGGTGGTGACAACAGATTTCATTGGAGACTTTGAAACGAATGGGTTGGAGAAGGATCAGTCAGAGACGGGAGGGAATCAGCCGAGTGCGCTGATGACGCGATCGAAGTAGCTGGCCGCTTCTGAAACCACAGCCGAGCAGTCGCCCTGGATGGTTTGCATCTTGTTGAAACGGGTTTCGTCTGGATTGGTGCCGCTGGTGTTGGTCTCGCTGATGTGAGCACAGGAGGAGGCCTTCATGATCGCCACGGCCCGACCAGTGGATTGCAGGGGCACACCCAGAGCGATGTAGGTTTCCTTGAGGCCGTTGAGGCAGCGGTCGTCGAGGACGGAGGCATCGCCGGCCAGCAGGGCGTAGGAGATGTAGCGAAGAACGATTTCACCATCACGCAGGCAGGAGGCCATGCGGCGGTTGGGGTAGCAGTTGCCACCAGCCTGGATCAGACCGGTGTTTTCGCAGATCATGCCTGACACGGCGTCGGAAACGATGCAGCTGGCGTTGCTGGCAATCGCGTTGACGGCATCAAGGCGCTTGTTGCCATTAGCCACGTATTGGCGCAGGGCGGCCAGTTCGGCACCACCGATGGTGGCTGTCTTGGCGTCAGCGCTGACAACAGCGCGGGAGAAGGCGTCGAGCATGGGTTCCTGAAGAGGGAGATCTCAGTCGCGACAAGACGAGCGGGTTTGGCCTTGGTGAGGAATACTTGCGATGCTCAGCTGTTTGGGTGCCGAATCCGACATGTCAACAGGCCAAGGCGTGGAGCAATCCCTGTGGCCAGCAAGGTTTCTAGCCTTGTTGGACCAGTGCGTCTTTATCGCTCACTGAACATAAATCTCAGAAGCTCCCCCTGGACCTGAGTGTGGGGACTCATAGGATTTCGTAACAAGCAGCCGTCCGCAGGCCGGGCTCAGGATGGAGGATGGGCAGGACAAGCCCATTGGAATGATTGATGACAGACCTCAGCGACCTCTCCGCAATGAGTTCCGACGGGCAGGTAGAGCTTGAGCTTGCCATCGAGGACCTGCAGGCGTACCGGCAGCGGCTTGTGCAGGACTTGATCAGCATGGGGCACAAGCTGAAGCTTCCCAAGGCCAAGGTTGACCGAGACCTGAACGAGCATCCGGAGATTCGGGGGGTTGACCAGTTGATCAGCCAGTTGACCCAACAGCATGGCGACAGCGCCTCGCCCGCAGGCCAACCAGCCGATCCTCATCGCTCAGGCACGCTTCCGGAGGGCTGAGGCCAAGGCTTTCCATCGCCATCAAACAGGCGTAGCGAAGCTCCCAGCTCCTGGCGTTGACGGCTTGGTCCAGAAGAGCAGTTCCGGCTTCAGGTCCTTGAAGTCGCGCCAGGGCCAGGGCGGCTGCCGGGCGTGATTTCAGGAACTGGGGTCGCAGGTTGTTCAGCCCATCCAGCACCAGAGGCAGCAGCATTGGGTCGCCCAGTCGACCAAACAAATGCATCAGGTGGTAGTGGGCGCCGTAGTCGTTCCAGCCCTCTTCCTCAAAGCTTGTCACCAGTGTCGGCAAGGCGCTGCTGCCGAACTGATCCGTCAAGGTGGCGATCGCCAGGTAGCTGCGTCCGAAGTCGGTACCGTAAAGCTCGCGCACCAGTGCTCCAAGTTCCTGGGGCTGGTCGTAGCGATGAACGAGCCGCAGGGTTTGGGGACGATCATCGATCTGATGGTCGATGACATTCAACAGGATGTCATCGGATGGGGCGACGCCGAAGGAGGCCGCGTCTGCATCCGCTGCCAGGTTGGCCAGGTGTCGGATCCCCCGAAGCCGAAACACAGGAGATACCGGCGCCTGTCCGATGGTCGGAATGGCTGGCAGCCAACCGGCGTCCATCAGGTCCTGGATCACCCCTCGCCGTACGTTCACATTGGGATGAAAGAGGAACGGCTCCAGATTTTCCAGGTTTGAGCTGTTACCTGAAATCAGTGCATGGGCGGTGATCGCGGCGGTGGCCAGCATGCCGTCGTCGGCATCCATGAATGCTGAGATGGGTGCCAGGGCTGCCTGGCATCGCTGGCGTGAGAGAACCTGCACGATCACCCTCCTGCTCTGGCTGGGGTCGGCCAAAAGGTTGATCAGGTTGGCCTGAATGCCAACATCATCTGCGCCCAGCTGACCTAGGGCCCAGCTGGCATTCTCAACTAAGTAGGGATCCTTGCTGGTTAAGCATTCCACAATGTCGGGGATTGCTTGTCGACAGCCCAATCGGGCCAGAGTTTCCACTGATTTACGTCGAGCAATCCTCTGGGCTTGAGCCGTGTCAGTGTCCCTGAGGCAGGCTATCAGTGCAGCTTCACTGTCCTCACCGGGGAAATTGATCAGGTGTGCCGCTGCCGTGTAGCGATCACTATCAAGGTCAAGTTCCTCAAGTGGTCTCAAAAGCATGGAGATGGCCTCATCCTTGCCCAGGCCGGGGTGGATGTTGTGGAAGCGGTTATCGGACATGGTCTGAACTCACTGGCAATCAGGCTCCCACACTTCGAAGACGGCATCGAGTGCTCGACTGGCTTTCATGGCTTCCCAGGAGAGGGCACTGAGAAAGGCCTGGGGCGTTGTTGTTTCCACCATATCAACTCCCCACATCCCAGCTTGCAACGGAGATCCTGGCTGAGCGGCCTGATCCTTGCGCCCTCCAAGCAGCAGAACGGTATAAGCATCGGACTCACCAGCCTTCACCCGTTCGCTTCTCAGGGACTGGCCGAGGAGGCGTGCCAGAGCGATCGGTTCGAGGGGCGCCGTGATCTTGGCTCGCCAATGGGGGTGAACAAGCCCTTCGATAGCGATGCCGTTGGCCAATCCGTGCGAGAGAAGAGCTACTAAAGAGCCTTCCCGTAGCTCATTGTACTTCTCGTTCGGTAGCTGGAAGTTATGCGAGAGCACGAAGCTTGTCTTCGTTTCCATGGCCGTTGATTGTCTGCGCTCATTCTATGCTGTTGTGGAAGGGCTTCGTCTTGTATTGCCTTCGGGGGTCATTCATGACCAGTACCACGATGGCTACACAGGCATCTCCCAGCTCAAGTGACGGGCTCGCTGCAGGGATGTGTGGATGTGTCCCAAGCCGCCAATCAGCTGCTGCTCTGTAGCTGATGGGGCGGATTGCAATCTTTCGCGATAGGTGCTGGCCATGTCGACAAGGGCCGCGGCCATGGCGTCAACGGGCACGTTGAACAGGCGATAGAGCTCCATAGTGGCGGCATAGCCTTGCTGATCGCAAAAACTGAGATCGTCGATCGCTGCTCCGTAGGTGGTGATCCTGAGGAAATGCCAAAGGTCGCGCCAACAGGCCTTGGAACGATCGGGCGTGTACAGGGCGCCGTTGATCTTGAACAACAGCGGAAATTGCTTTTTGATCCTTAGCCTTGCATGCTCAACGAGCCCATCCATCATATGCTGGAACGTCAGGATTGCCACAGGTTCTGCCTGGGATTCTGCGCAGATTGAGGAGAGCTCATTCGGCTCAAGTAAGCGTTTCCCCAGGTTTGTTTCATTCAAGATTCTGCGACTTTCGCCACTTATGCGCGATGAATCGGGTATGATAAATAAGCGAGCTTGCGATTGAATTGTTTGTAAATATTCAGCAGACTCTTTGGGTTTATTTGCTGATGTCATAGCCTGATTTTATCGCACTGTGTTGTTAGTTTAGCACCCAAAAAATTTACGTCAAATTTTAACTCAGCACTGGCCGGGATGGGCGAGACTAGTGAAGCTCGCAGGCGAAGGAGTCTGCACTTTCTAGCGGGAGAGAAGTTCGATGAGTTTTGCCCTGGAAAGTTTTTTTGCTGTGTCGATACCCTGCTCCGAGGCTTTCCTGCGGAGTTCGGCTAAGCTGAGCATGGCCAAGGCATTTTCGTCGCTTGGATTTAATGTAGATTCTGCATGCTGTTCATTGTCGTCATGTTTGTTTGACGTTTTTGAGTCTGCAGGATTCGTCTCCACAATGGACCGGACAAGGTATTGCCAAGGCCGCTGTCGGCCCGCTTGTTCCCGCTTGCTCAAGGTTGCGACCATGGTGACAGTTGTTGGTCCTTCTATCTAGGATGGAGTTTCCATGTCGGCAAGGCCTCTTCAGATCTTGTGATCCATTCCCATGGGGGCAGCGGCGTGCTTGAGAATGCTTCCACAAGACCTGGTTTCTGCATGAGTGGCACGATCTCGCCTCAGTTCACTCCCAAGGAAAATGACGCGTTACTTACCGAAGTTCGTTCTGCTCTGGCTTCCGGTCAATTCAGCAGCGATGACCCTGAGGCCTTGGCTCGAGTGGTGGAGGGATTGGGGGATTCACGGGGCTTGATCCGCCTTAATTTTGCCGAGACGCTTGGGGAGATCGGCCGTCCAGCGATTCCGTTCCTCATCAGGGCGATGCGTGGCCATGAGAATGTGACGGTTCGCCGCGCTGCTGCCAAGACGCTGACCCTGATCGAGGCCCCAGAAGCCTTACCCGATCTCGATGCGGCGCTCAGTCACGACCCCGATCCCGTTGTGCAGGGCTCGGCGGCCGGCGCCATGGCTCGTTGTGGTGCAGAAGCTGTTCCTTTCTTGATGAGGCAGCTTCAGGATCCTGGGGCAGGTTCCATCGTCAAGGGATTGGCCAGTTGGGCACTCTCTTTCATTGGTGCTGAGGATCTTGGCCCTATCAAAGAGACCCTTCAGCATGGGAACGAGGATCAACGTGCGGCTGTGGTCGGAGTGATGGCTGATCTCGTACGATCCAGCGAGGACATTGAGCTGAAAGTGCTGTTGATCAATTGTTATTCTGATTCTTCGGCTGATGTCAGGGCTGAAGTCGTGACAGTTCTAGGTAATATGTTGGATCCTCAGTACTTACCTTCGCTGCTCATTGGGTTGTCAGATCCATCGGGGGTGGTGCGAAGGGTGGCAGCATTGGCCCTTGTCAAACAGAAGGATCCTCGAGTGCTAGATCAAGTTAGAGAGGCTGCTGCTGCGGAGAAGGATCCAAGTGTCAAGCCTGTGATGGCGCTGGCAATCCGCCAGCTCGAGCAGCTCAATGAGTCTGGAGATATCAGGCCCGCCAGGCTTGAGTTGTGAATCGTTCAAGTGCCTGATTGGCGGCTTGCTGGATCAGTGGATCTTCCTGATGCTTGCCATTGGCGATAAATGTTGTCACAAGAGTTTTGCCTTTAGAGTGGTTCATTGAGGCAAGGGCATTGAGCGTGGCCATGATCACAGCAAGATCATCTCCGTTCAGGGCGCGTTCCAAGGCGGGCAGGGCCAACGATCCCATTTCCCCAAGAGCCATCACAGCTGTGAGCTGGACCACTGGATTTGGTTCCAGACACTTCTGACCCAGCAGAGTGAGCGTCTGCTCACTGAATGAGTGCTTCGGCCAGGCGACGGCGATCTGGGCCATGCCTTTGCAGCAACTGGCACTGGTGGTTGGATCGATGGTTTCAGACAGTTTTTCTCGGAGTAATGGTTCCACAGATGGTCCGATCGCCCCCATGGCACGAACCGCACTCCGACGCAGGCTCACATCTTCAGCATCCAGCAGGCCGAGCAGACGTGTTTTCACGCTCTGATCACCGCTGGCGATGATCTCGTGCATCAGCCTGTCGCGCTGATGAGGATTGGGATGGTGGAGTTGAGCGAACAGGTCGTCGAGAGGCATGGAGAGGCTGGGTAAGGATACGTGTGCTGCGCAGAACGTCTGCCAGAAAAAAGCGGCCCCATGGGGGCCGCAGTGCAGACAGGCTAGAGGCCGCTGAGAAGGATCGCTGTGATCAGGAGAGTGACTCGATCACATAGGAGAGCAGAGCCTTGAATTCCTTGGCGGCTTCAGGGCTCATGTCGCGCGGTGCGCAAGCGCGCTCACGGGTGTAGGAGAAGGCCTCCACATAAGCTGCGGTGGGCAGATTGAGGGTGCGGTAGACCTCACGGGCGCCGGCAATGCCCCACTCATCAATCGGGCCGGTGCCGCCAACCACCAAGGAGTAGTTGATCAGACGCATGTAGTGAGCGATATCGCGGTAGCACTTGTCGGTTTTGATTTGGTTGCTAGCAGCTTCGCCCGACTGCTTGAGGTAGGGGTACTTCTTGAAGACAGCATCGCCAGCTTCCTGGACAACTTTGTCAAGCCCGGCAGCGAGCTTTTCAGCGGCTTCCAGACGAGCGGCAGAACGCTGGATTGAACCTTGGACCGCTTCCAGGTCGGACTGGGTGGGGAAACGACCGGCGGCGTCAGCAGCTGTGACGACGGTGGTGACAACAGATTTCATTGGAGACTTTGAAACGAATGGGTTGGAGAAGGATCAGTCAGAGACGGGAGGGAATCAGCCGAGTGCGCTGATGACGCGATCGAAGTAGCTGGCCGCTTCTGAAACCACAGCCGAGCAGTCGCCCTGGATGGTTTGCATCTTGTTGAAACGGGTTTCGTCTGGATTGGTGCCGCTGGTGTTGGTCTCGCTGATGTGAGCACAGGAGGAGGCCTTCATGATCGCCACGGCCCGACCAGTGGATTGCAGGGGCACACCCAGAGCGATGTAGGTTTCCTTGAGGCCGTTGAGGCAGCGGTCGTCGAGGACGGAGGCATCGCCGGCCAGCAGGGCGTAGGAGATGTAGCGAAGAACGATTTCACCATCACGCAGGCAGGAGGCCATGCGGCGGTTGGGGTAGCAGTTGCCACCAGCCTGGATCAGACCGGTGTTTTCGCAGATCATGCCTGACACGGCGTCGGAAACGATGCAGCTGGCGTTGCTGGCAATCGCGTTGACGGCATCAAGGCGCTTGTTGCCATTAGCCACGTATTGGCGCAGGGCGGCCAGTTCGGCACCACCGATGGTGGCTGTCTTGGCGTCAGCGCTGACAACAGCGCGGGAGAAGGCGTCGAGCATGGGGGAGGAGAGAATGGAGTGGTGGTGACGCAGTGATGGGAACGAGGGTTGTTCCAGCCACTTGAGAGGGACTCTTTCAGTTCTCTTGCCCTGTCCCGCGGGGACAGGGACCGCCACCAACAAAACTTAAAACAGAATAAAATGTTAAGAACAACCCGGGTTCGACGCCATGGGTGTGAGATGGCCTGGGTTTTCTGGGAAGGCTCCATCGTTAACTTTTGATTCAGGGCCCCGCCCCTTAGTGGGGCTTTAGCCCATCAGCAAACGCCATACCCACAGCCCCCAATCTCAAGACCAGAGTCGCCAGGGAGGCATCAGTGGCCGCACGGCTCTCCAGGCGATCGCCGCCGACCACGCGGTGCACCCGATCCAGGTGAGCGAATGGAAGAAGCGGCTGCTGGAGGGAGCCAGTGTGCTGTTCACCAGGGGGAAAGAAGCCCCATTGCACAGTGGAGAGCCAGGTCAAGGAAGGAGAGCTGCTCCTGCAGGTACACGGGGTCAACTACGTGGGCGGCTGCGTTGCCTCATGGAATTTGTTACCCATTTAATCGACGCCGAACAGCCCTTGCTCCATTGCCGTTATCAGCAGCAGCTGTTCCCTAGCTGCTGCATTTTCGCAGAGCAGCCTGAATTTTTCAGCGAACTCTTAGAGTAAACCAAGGGCATGAAGCGGACCTCGGCCACTCAATAACTCCAGCAGGAAGGCCGAGAACCCGAGCATCGCCAGGCGACCATTCCAGACCTCCGAGCTGTTGTTCCACCCCCAAGCCCACTTGTCCTGGGGGAAGAGCTTCACCTGGCTGGGCAGGGAGGCGGCCTGATCCAGGTTCACTTCGGGGCCGGCCTGGGCCAGTTGTACCAGATCAGCCAGACCCTTGATGAAGGTGGGGTAGGTGTCGAGGGCGGGCACGCGCACGAAGTTGCTGATGCCGGCTCTAGTGGCGATTTCCCGGTATTCGATATCGATTTCCTCGAGGGTCTCGATGTGCTCGCTCACGAAGCTGATTGGCACCACCACCAACTCCTGGACCCCCTCCTCACCAAGCCGCACCAAGGCTTCTTCGGTGTAGGGCTTGAGCCATTCCACCGGACCCACCCGGCTCTGGTAAGCCAGGGTGTAGGGATTTGCATGGCCGAGCAGTTCCTCCAGCTTGACCAACACCAGCCTCGAGCAGGCTTCGATCTCCTGCTGATAGGGATCACCGGCTTCCTCTACATAGCTTTTGGGCACTCCATGGGCGCTGAAGAACACGTGGGCCGAGGCGGGGTCCTTGCAGCTGCGCACCCCAGCGGCAATCAACTCGGCCATCGCAAGCACGTAGCCGGGATGGTCGTACCAGCTGCGGATGCAGCGGATCGGCAATTTGCTGAAGGCGGGATCGGCCTGGCGCAGGCGCTGCAGTTCGCGGAAGCTCGAACCGCTGGTGCTGATCGAGAAGTGGGGATAAAGGGGGAGCACCACCACCTCATCGACTGAATCCGCCTTGATGTCACCCACGGCCGATTCGGTGAATGGATGCCAGTAACGCATCGCCACGTAGGTGGTGGCCTCGATGCCCCGCTGCCGCAGCTCACTCTGAAGCTCGCGCGCCTGCTGTTCTGTAATGCGGCGGAGTGGAGAGCCACCGCCGATGGCGCGGTAGGCCTCCTTGGACTTGTTGCTGCGCAGGGTGCTGATCAGCCAGGCCAGAGGCTTCTGCAGTAGGGGCGTGGGTAGCCGGATGATCTCCGGATCAGCGAAAAGATTGTAAAGAAAAGGGCCGACATCTTCGATGCGCTCAGGCCCACCGAGGTTCAGCAGCACTACGCCGATCCTGGCCATACCCGAATTGGTCCATCGATTGGCTCAGAGCGTAACCCTGCTGGTGCCCGCCAGAGCTTGCCAGCACTGATCGATCCGTCTTCGCGCCCATCGCCGCCATGGCAGCCGACCCACTGTTTGGTGGCGGCCATCGGCTCCCACTGCCCAGAAACCCTCCCTTGTCGGGATCGATGCTGGCTGAGCCAGGCCCTGAGCCAGCAACGCTTCAGCTGTGGAGACTGGGGACTGCCGAGCGCAGCGGCCACGGCGCTTGAGCGGATCGAGGCCTCCAAGCAAGCCTTTTTCACCAATCCCTTCGGTGGTTTTTGTTGCAGATGCAGGTTGTGGAGATCCTGGGTGGCTCACTGCGTCGGTAAGGTAGTGGGTTGTTGAAGATCCGCCTCAACATCTCCCCATCACAGGACTCAGCTGGATCTATTCCACTGATCACCAGCACCTGGGTGCTCGCCGGTTGATTTGTGGAGACTTCACTGCAGGGGGAGTCAGAGGACGCACTCCTTAGGAGGCTTTCCTCTGGCTGTTCGTTCCGTCATGACCAGATCTGAGCCTCACAGCGAGAGGAGGCTGTCGCGGCTAGTGCAGCGCGCCAGTGGATTCCAGCAATCCAGTTCCGCGGGAGACCGACTCAGCAGTGAAGAGGACCATTCCTCGCTTCCCAGCGCTTCAGAAAACACCGCTCCCTTGATGCTGCGGGCCTGGGTTAAATCAGCTCCGCGTAGGTCTGCCCCGCGAAAGTCGCAACCGTCCAACTCTGCGTCCCTGAAGCGGCATCGTGCCATCAAGGCACCTCCAAAACGTGCCTGCCGCAGATCGCCGCCGACAAAGGAGATGTCTTCAAGGATGGCACCGCGCAGGTCAGCGCCACTGAGATATATTCCTAACATACTGCAGCCTGTGAGATCCATTCCACGTAAGTCGGCGGTGCAGAGGTACTTACCAGAGAGGTTGGCACCCGGGCCGACAGCCCCCGAGTGGCGATAGTCGAACCCCTCTGGCCAGCGAGTTGCCGCGTCATAGCGGGCCTGGTTGAGACGTGCCTGGGCCAGCTGTGCACCGCGCAGATCGGCTGCCCGTAGATCGGCGCGGCATAGGTT
The DNA here is from genome assembly GCF_024346315.1 of Cyanobium sp. ATX 6F1. Taxonomy (NCBI): domain Bacteria; kingdom Bacillati; phylum Cyanobacteriota; class Cyanophyceae; order Synechococcales; family Prochlorococcaceae; genus Cyanobium; species Cyanobium sp. ATX 6F1. Next base: position 33,876 of record NZ_JAGQCS010000008.1, on the reverse strand, counting down.
GGCGCCTATGAGGTTCTGACCACGTAGATTCGCCCCCTGGAGGGCTGCGGCACGGAGGTTCTGGGTCATGACAAAATCTGAGGATCCTGCAGGAAAATGCTTCCGATCATGCAGTATGCAACAAGTGATGATCTGAGTGTGTCATTAGCAATGCAGACTGCTTCACCGCGTACAATGGCGGAGTTCCTAGCCAAAAGCGCTGGAACCTGGCTGTCTCACCGCTCTGTTCACCACTTTGAGGAGAGTGAAGATGAGTCAGGGTGTTCAAATCTTGTCATCGTACCCTTCGGGCCTGATGATAGTTCTGTAGGCCGTGTTTGTGAGCAGTTCAAGCTTGCGAGTGATGGCGCTGCTGGCGGGGCGAGATTCTATTGGCAGAGCAATACGATGTCGATTGACCTCGCCGAGGGAAGTGCTGCTGTTCTGGTCGATATTCCTGATCCAAGTGATGTTACGAGGGGTGTAATGTATCGCGATATTGGCTACCTTGAAGGCTTGGCGGTTGCTAGCCACTATGTCATCAGTGATGATGGGGTCATGTCCCTGCATACCGAGTATGATCGCAATTCTGGGGTGGAACGTTGTTGGTTCTTGAGCGATGACACCCGTGTCCGAGTGGGAACTTCGTTGGTGATGGGTGGGGTGAATCTAGTAAGCTACTCTACTGAAACCAGATGCCACGAGATTGGATCTTTTCATGCCTTGCGCCGAGACAGCGAAGTTAGGCGGGATCAACTTAAGATGTCGGACGTGAATACTATCAAGTTGGATGGGGCCTCCGACAATGTTTGACCGTTACCATGACATCTTAATTAAGGAGATTGAAGCCTTAGGAGGAACACGTCTATCCTTGGATTCCGATCTAGCTCATCAGGCCAATTCTCGCAAAGGAGCTGTTATTCGGAGCAGTCTATGGCAGGCCCCCGGTATTCGCCGATGGAGAGTGACCCAACTTGATGGCGGTGATGCCGTCCAAGTTCTCAATGCGGTCGCCTACCCAGAGTTTGGCCGCGATCAACCGATCCTTGGCATCGACCTGCTCAGCTTTGCAGTTCGAGACAAGCTGGTTGCTGTGATGGACTTCCAGCCTCTAGAGCAGGGCAAGATCTATGCCGAACGCTACCTTGCAGGATTGGAAGCCATTCAGGCAAGGCATCCAAGCTTGGCTGTTGGTGAGGCGATGCGCTTCTATGACGCTGATCAGTATTTTTCACCATTTCTCCTGTTTGCTCGAGGCTCGATTGCTGAGCTCGCCCCTTTGGTCGAGCAATCATTTCTTGAGATCATTCAGGCGTATTCAGCTATGCACTTGGAGGCGCTTAGCACACCTGACCAGATTGAGCGTGTCGAATCCCTGCAGCGGGCTTACGATCAGTACAGTGCTGAGCGTGATCCCGCCCACGGGCTTTTTACCAGCTATTTCGGCGAGGAATGGAGCAATCGTTTCATGCGATCCTTCCTTTTCCCGCTCTCCTCTCTTGTGTCAACTTCTTTAAATCACTGATGACCTGGCGCTGGGAATCCTTTTTTAATCATGCAGTGACACGGATCACCGAGAAACTTGATCTGGAGCCATACCCGATTCCGATAGACATGGTAAAGAAGGTCGGTTCCACGGGATCCCGTTCGAATCCGATTGATGTAACAACAACGAGTTGGGGAGTTCGCAATGCCAAGCTGCGCCAAGCGAGGGCGGCGTGCGTCGTGGCTGAACCGAGCCCGCAAGTGCTGAACTTGGTAATCAGCCCTGAGCCCAGCTTTGATTTACCTTTTTTTGGGGCCGACTTGGTGACATTGCCCGGAGGTCACCTCATAGCTTTGGACCTTCAACCCGTTTTGAAGCGTGACCGCCTTCACACTGAGGCTGTTTGGGCGAGGCTTTTGCCTTTGTTTGACCATTTTCGCCCCCTCCTCCCTGATGGGGGGCCAATACCCGAGGAGGCCGAACCTTATTTCTCACCATGCTTTCTTTGGACCCGGCTACCACTGACATCTGAAAGCGATACTTTGATTGATGGCCCGTTAATGGACGCCTTTGTTGCTTATCTAGACCTCTACCTTGAACTCGTTCTGGAGGCAGTCTCAGTGGATGATGTGAGGAGGCAAGAGTTGAGGGAGGGGCAATTAAAATATCTTGACTACCGAGCGGAGAAGGATCCCGCTCGCGGCATGCTTACAAGATTTTATGGTGAATCATGGACAGAAGATTATATTAAAGGATTCCTATTTGATCACCGCTGATCGAATCTATTGCAAAGGCTATTGGTTGCGGTTTAGGCTCTTCGCAAATCCATAATTCATAAGTGGTACGGCAACCAATAGGTTGTGGCGATCTCGATAAAATGACCAAGCCATTCCTAGGTTCAGTCCTTCGCAATTGTCCGCTGCCAGTGCCGCATGGCTAGAATCAACGCCTATTCCAAGTAGTAATTCATAGAGTTCATCCGGACTATGCGCGCCAGCCACCTTCAGGGCTGCACCAACAATGTATGTGAGGGTGAAATGTTGTCCGTTTATATTTTGTTCGGAAGCAAATACGATGTTCGTATCTGAGTTTAGCTCAAGGCTTTCTGCCTCTGATTGCCATGTGGCTTGGATATCAGGCTCAAGGCTTAGAACTAGTTGGGCTTGATTTGACTTGATCTCCAGTCTTTCGCCCCAGTGCTCGGTAAGAAGTGTTGTTAGCCGTCTCTGTTGCTCGTCAACAGAACGCTGTTCAATGGGTTTAGCCATGGGTCTGCTCTCTGATCAGCCGGGCTTGTGGATGAACTCCTTACTCTAAGCGGTAGGGGCTGGACCTGTGACCAAATTACGGTAGCATTTAAGAGTGAATCCGCGTTCAACCCCGTGGACCCTTTTCAACAGAGGCTTGCAGAGCAGGTCAAGGCCTTGAGTCAAGTGTGTGAGACCTTGCTTTTACGCCTTTTAGAAGCAGAGTCGCGTCTAGTAAAACTAACCATTTTGCTGGATAATGATACTATGAAAGGCATCAGTGATTCAGCTTTCCAGGCAAGTGAAACAGCATTAAATGATGCCGACGTCATTGTTGAAAGCCTTGCAAGCTATTTAATTTTCAATGATCATGAGTCAAGCGTCAATTTAGGCGCATCAAGCCAAGCCGAGGCTCCTCATCGCCATTTGCCTGGTTCAAAAACTATTGAACTTTCATTCGAGTCATCTGAATTCATTGATGACGAAAACCAAGAACTTGGGATTGATTACGAAGAAGTCCAGGATGTCTCGCAGGATTTCCTCGCAGCCTAATTGATTGAATAGCGCAAGACGTACACCAGCCTGGCTTGACTTTAGTGATGGGAGATCAGTTCTCTATGGGACCGGTTGGAATCGTGTGCTGGTGCATGTGGAGGGTGCAGGTAAAGCCTGAGAGGAACTGCCGGAGGGGATGATGGTGGTGTGGGAGTGGGTGCAGATATACTTAGAGCGGGGTACAAGGTTGAGCGCAATGTCGTAATCGAGTATGTCGGCGCAGTGACGTAGTGCCGTGTTTTGGAATGCCTCCAACCTGCTGAGGGTGCGCGTGATGTCAGTCAGAACATCAAGCGTCGATTCGATCGACTCTGATCTCCTTGGTGACGGTCCGATCTTCACTGCCTCCAGCTACGGGACTGAAGGACACTTGAAACCACCAATGGAGGCCGTCCTCGCTGCGCCGATTTGCGGTGTAGCGCACCATGCCGCGTTCGCTTAGGGCGAGAGCGAGGGCGTCACCACTGCAACCTGAGCAGGCCACCTGCAAATCCTCCAACCCCTCCGCTGTGATCCGGTAGTTGGGCATTGGAATAGCGCGCTTCAGGTCACCTTCTACGCGAGGCGGAGCCCAAAAGCCCTTTGATCGAGGTGAACGGTAGAAACCGACACACACTGCAACGTTCCGTGAGCTAATGTTTACGAAACGTAATGACTCCTGTGACAGCCTCCCCCGACCTATCCTCGCTCTATCGGCTGCTTGCCAAAGAGCAGCGCCCCATCCTGCCTTCAGGCGAACAGCGCGCGATCCTTGGCTGTGGCTATGTGGGTGAAGCTGTCGCCAAGGCTTGGAAGCAAGAGGGCCATGGGCTGTGGGGAACCACCACACGCCACCAACGCCTGGTTCAGCTTGCTGAGCTTGTCGACTCCCCGGTGGTCTTTGATTCTTCGGATTCCCGCAGCAGCCTCGATTTTGTTAAAGACCTTGATGGGATTCTGGTGTCATTCGCTCCATCGAGGAGTTCTCAAGTTGATGTGAATCAATACCGACAAACTTTTCTTGGAGGAATCCAGTGCTTGATTGATGCACTGGAGCGACGAGTTGACAGCACCCCGTTACAGCTAGTGCATCTCAGTAGCTGTGGTGTCTATGGCAATCGTGGAGGAGCCTTAACCGATGAAGCTGCGCCGCTTGATACGCAACACCCCGTCAACGAGGTGCTTTCATTAGCTGAAGAGATGATCCAGTCCTTGCGCTCAGACCAGATCAAGGTTTGCATTTTGCGCTTGGGCGGTATCTATGGTCCGGGCCGTGACATTCCTGCCATGCTCCTTTCTGCAGCTGGGGGCCTTGTGCAACGCAATGGTCAGAATGTGCCTTGCTGGATTCATCGCGATGACATCGTTCGCGGAGTGTCGTTTGCTTTTGAACACAACCTTAACGATACCTACAACCTGGTGAATGATACCCAGTGCAGCGGGCAAGAACTCACCGATCGCCTGTGCGAGCAAGCGGGCCTGCCGCTGGCAAAATGGCTTTCGGTGGATACAACCGATCGTGTGCTCAATGCAAAAGTAAGCAATGCCAAGCTCAAGGAGCTGGGCTTCTCGTTCACTCAGCCATTGATGGTGGGTTGATAGCGGCGTTCAACCCAGCGAGTGAGATGGTGAGCTTGATCGTATTCAATAATTAGATGCACAAAGCTGTTTGGGGTGACCAGGCAGCCAAAATGTAGATCAAATGGCCCCTGGGGCAAATGCGCCGGTAAGCTGCAGATCAGTTTATCGGCAAAATAACCGTTCACTTCATGTTTTAGAAAGTTGCTGGCATCGAATGCAGCGACTGGCAGGCTCGGCGGCGTGTGTTCCGGCCATTGGCCGGGACGTAACTCCTGCTCCATCCCTGTCCAGCCTGTGATGGTCTGAAGGAGATGGTGCCGTGTCTCTGTGACGTCCCGAACGGGATCGGCAGTGGTCCGCTGGCAGCGAAATGCCGTCGCTGCGATGGAATCCAGGATCATGCTGTGATCCTCCTCACGTTGATAAAGGGCAACGAGCATGGATCGGGAGCGGGACGTGAAGAAATTCACTTCATGGCCAGCGCTCCCGCTGCTTGCGTCCATATCAAGGCTGGATTGACCGGCCGTATCAGGGAAATGCCAGCAATGGTCTCCTAGATTGTAGTTATGGCGATTGAGGGGGAATTGGCGTTCACCACCTGGAGCGAATCGCAAGCCTGTGCCATGCCAAACGCCAGTGTTGTCATCGGAAAAACGTATGGAATAGATCGAACCTGCGGGATCCGATACTCCATGGCTGAGATCCATCTCAGCGCCGTTGCGCCCATACCAGGTGGTCACCCCCTTCCAGTCGCCATCAAAGCTGCTCCGCATCAGATCCCACTGACGATCCACGCCTGCGCTTCTCTGGTTCGCTGTGCTTGCCATGGAGATCTTGTGCGGAAGGTGGTCCTTCATGGCCTCAACGGAAGGGCCGCTTATTGCACGAATCTAAGGATCTAGGCCTCCAAAAATATGTAGTGTCAGTTCCCGGCATTTCCTCCGGTGCTCAGCATCGATCCAGCAATTGTGAGCAAGATTCGAATGATTTCGAGGCTGCCAACTGCTATTAGGGCCAGCCAGATGCGCAAAGCAAATTTTGGTGGTTGTCCATTCACCCACGCTGCTGAGATCTCCCCATCGATGCGAGTTGTCGAGGGTACTCTCAGATAGGTAACATCTCTCCAGTAGGCTCCATAGCGTGGCGCTTGCTGGTTGAATGGTAGTTCGCCCGATTTCCTGCCTGGTAGTGATCTGGAGCGTTGGAAGGGGATCTCGTCGTATCCATACGCATCAAGATATTCTCGTGAATCAAGAAGAGCGTCTATAAATCCCTGAAATCCTTTGGTTGCAATCACAACAGACCAGGCCATTTGTTCATTGATGCCGAAGGTGTTCCTGCCCAAAACCCTTCCAATAACATGCTCTACAATGCGGTAATTACTGTTGCACTGGTAAAAATCATCTCGAAATCGTTTGGATAGGAGGAGTCCGCGGACGAAGTCGCGGGCTTGGATCTGCCCATTGGTAAACTGTGACTCCAGTAGAGGGTCACGATCAATGCTCATGGCGTGGAAAAAGATCTGACGGTAGGCACTCTCAATCTTTTCTGTTGAGCTGGAGTTAATGCGTGCCGACTCATCATTTCCAATTGAAAATGAAGGCACTCGGGCATTCTGGGTTGTGAGTTCGTATGAAAGCAGCGGAATGCCCATTCTGGTCAGAAATTTTCTGTGCAAATAGTAAGTATTTCAACTAATGTTTGAAAGCAAATGGCCGAAATCCTCACATAGCTTTACCAGCGCCACGGGCTTCTCTCATCAGGCCAGCCAGGCTTCGGGCAGCTCATGGCTGAAGTCGGCAACACGTTCAAAGACGAAAGGCCCTGCAAGCGATCCCCAAACCTGCTCATGGGTTTGGGGATGATGGCCGCGATCTACGGTTTGCATGCTCTGGGCATCCAACTGGAAGCTGCTCACTAGATAGGCCGATTCCCCCTGGCGTTCAACGATGCAGCGGCAGCCGGGCTCAACTTCCCCGAAGAAGCCGTCATTCTGTTCCTGCACGATATAGGTGCAGCCATCCAATTGTTCGAGGTCATCCATCTCGATCAAGGCTCGTGTGCAAGGATCTTCCACAGCACCCCAGAAGCGTCTGGAGTTTCGAATCGCATGATTGATGATCACAAGGCCACGGCGATCAGCTTGAACCGTGAGCACGCGTATGCGATAGGGCTGCAATGGAGAGACGGCGTAGGCCTGCTCCAGCAACAGTGAACCGGGCATCAGCTGAGGCAAGGGCCGGAATCGAACCAGTATGTGTCCATACAGAGGCGGGTTGGCAAAGGCCTGGCGTTGATTGCTAAAGCTCGCCGAGAGCTGCAGTAGCAGACGACCAGATGAACTAATCATAGGATGATCTTATGTCTATCCTTCGCCTCTTCTGGCTTGATTATGCCAGGCCGAGGCAACGTACTGTTACTTTTCATGTAGATTGATGCACACTTGCTTTCCTGGTTGCTTGATGCCTTGTTCTTGCCTTTGAGGGCTGTGTTCGGTGAGCGGCTGACGACCCATCGGGATGGGAGTTGGCCAGTCAGCAAGGTTGGGTTTTCGGTTCGCCTGACTGATGCTCCCAAGCTGTGGAGTTAGAGAACTGTGTCTCAGCGACCCAGCAGTCGCAATCGGAAGGTGGCAACCTGGAGTGCCAGCTCAGGCTGGCTGAGTGCGAATGGATGGTCACTGAGGTCGTCAATGGCTTGCTGCAGCCTGGCCTCACGATTTGGGGCTTCGGTTGCTGTCTGTTGATTGAGCTTTTCCCAGGCGGCATCGAAGGCCATTGCGTAGCTGTCGGCATTGTTGAACTGCTGATTGAGCGGGTGATCGGGAGGCGTTCGCATCGTGGAATGTTGAAGCAATCTTTGTGAGTCCAGAACACGACCATATCCGTTTGTCATGGTCCCTTGGTCTAGGGCGGGCCTCATGCATGGAAACGAACGAGACAATGATCTGCCGTCGGAAGGGTCCGTTACTGATGATGGCTCCGTGTTGTTATCGAAGAATGCCAGGACCCAGATTTGAACTGGGGACACGGCGATTTTCAATCGCCTGCTCTACCAACTGAGCTATCCCGGCCTGCCGCGTCAGCGACGGGCAGATCTTAGATCACGACCTTTCTCGGCGGTGCGGGCCAGGCACAGCAACCCCTCGACCCGATAACCGGCCGAACGCAGTGCTGTGGCGGCGGCGCAGGCGGTGGCCCCCGTGGTGAGGATGTCGTCGACGATCAGCAGCGGACGTCTCCGCAGCAGTGGACCGGGCCGCTCGGCGCCAGGTCGGCAGCGGAACGCCCCGTCCTGGTTGAGGGCCCGCAGCTGCTTCCCCAGGTGGTGTTGCCCCAGGGTGGGCCTGGCCCGCTCCAGCGGTGTGACCTGCTCGAACCCCAGGCTGCGGCTGATCAGGCCGGGCAAGGGGTTGCCCTGCCGTTTCCAGCTCGGGATCGCCACCACCAGGGGGCGGAGCGGGCTTGTTGCCCAGGGCTCGGCCAGGCGCTCGCTCAAGCTGGCGATCACCACGGGGGAGGGATTCTTCCGCTGGCGTAACAGCAGCCGTCGCAGTTGGCCCTCATAGAACCCGAGGCTCCACCAGGGGAGTGGTTCATGTCCCTGCAGCCCCTCAGGAGGCAGGCTCAGCCGCTGCAGGCAGGCTCCACAGGGGCCTGGGCCGGAAGCAACCGGCTCAAGGGGGTTCTGACAGAGGGGGCAGCAGGGGGTGATGATCAGATTGAGGCAACCCTGAAGCAGCTGAGCCAGCACGGCAGCATCGCCCGAAGGCGTGGGTGGGACCCGCTCAGGATTCCCCGCCCTTGGCGGGCAGGGCCCGCAGCATCGCCACCAAGGTGCGGTGGGCGTCGTCGCTGTCGCTGAGGGTGTGATCGAACGGCACCGACACGCGCGATCCAGCCACCTCCAGCACCATCGCCTCCGGGGTCACCCGCGTCATCACGGCGCCCTCGGAGGCTTCGACGCCGCCGTAGTGCCGGGCGAAGTCGGCCACCGCCTCGGCGTGGTCGGCATTCATGTGACGGCAGATGCGATCGCTGACGCTGGCGGTGAGGGGATCGGCGGCCATGGGGAGGGGTGGGGGCTGGTGACAATTCTGAGGCGTGGTGTTCAGCCGGCGCCGAAACGCTGCCAGAGCAGCAGGCCCAGCCGCAGGGCGCTGAAACCCACATAGCCGGCCAGCACCAGGAACAAACCCATGGACAGAACCGTGCGCAACCGTTCGTTCATGGTCTTCGCTGCGGCAATAAGGAAGGGCCCATCCTCCACCCTCCCAGGGCCAGGCGGGCTGTGCCGAGGGCGGGGGCCAGCCCGGGGCGGTTGAGCACAGGGATCCCCAGGGCTCGCTGACGCAGCAGGCGCCATTGGGGGTTGCGGGCGCCGCCCCCCAGGCTGATCACCCGCTCCAGCGGCGGGGCCCCCAGCTCCGCCAGTCGCCGCCAGCCCTGGGCCTCGATCGCGGTCAGTCCCTCCAGCAGGGCCTGGAGATAGAGGGCATCGCTGATCGGCCTGGGCTCCAGCACGGGCTCCAGCTGGGGGTCGTCCACGGGGAAGCGCTCGCCGGGGGCGGGTAGGGGTCGTAGCCGCAGGCCCGAGGGGCGGCGGGGATCGATCTGGCGGCTGAGCTGTTCGATCTGCTCTGACGTGAAGAACCGCCGCAGGATGCCGGCACCGGCATTGGAGGCCCCACCCACCAGCCAGCGGCCGCCCACGCGGTGGTTGGTGAGCCCGGGGCCTTCCAGGGGGGCGTCCACGAAGCGCTTGAGCACCAAGGTGGTGCCCAGGACGCTCACCCCATCACCGGGGCCGTGGCCGGCGGCCAGCACAGCCGCATTGGCATCGGTCGTGCCGCTCACCACCTGGCAGGTCTCTGGCAGCCCCAGCTGCTCGGATGCCACAGGGCCCAGGGGCCCCAAGGCGGTGCCACTGGGCACGACCTCGGGCAGGGCGCTGCTCCAGGGTTGCTGCTCGATTCGGCCCGCCCAGGACTCGCGCTGCAGATCCCAGCCGAGGCGGAGGTTGTTGCCTTCTTCGCCCCAACGCCAGTGGCCCAGCAGCCAGCCCATCAGCCAGTCGGCCTGATGGCGCAACAAAAGGTGTTGGGAGCCATCGAGGGCCCCTTCCCGGCCGAGCAGGTTCAAGGCTCGCGCCAGGCTGCCACTGGCGCTGGCGGCGGGGCTGCCGGCGGACACCAGCGACGCCAGGACCTCGGCCTGCTCAGCGCAGGCCCGGTGGTACGGGAGAGCCGGCCCACGGGTGCTGCCATCAGGGCCGCAGAGCAGCAGGGTTCCGGAGGTGCCATCGACGGCGATGGCACCAACCCTGGCCCGCAGGGGCTCCTCGAGGGTTCCGATCAGCTCCACCAACCCTTGGCGCCAGCCTTCGGGTTGCTCGAACGGCAGCGGGTAGCCGCCGCTGCGTTCGCGCAGCAGGGTGCCCTGGGCATCGATCAGGGCCAGCCGTAGCCCGCTGCTGCCCAGGTCGATGCCCAGGGCCAGATCGGGGCTGGGTTCCTGGGAGGCCCCCACCGGGGCGGGCGGACTCAGGCGGAAGCGCCCACCCGGCTGGCCGTGGCCTGTTTCAAGCTGGCGGCGATGGTGTCCACGTTCTCCCAGGGCAGATCCAAATCGCGGCGTCCGAAGTGGCCGTAGGCCGCCACATCCTGATAGAAGCGGCCACCACGTTGCTGGGGCAGATCGCGCAGGCCGAAGGTGGCGATGATCGCCCCGGGGCGCAGGTCAAAGTGTTCCTGAACCAGGGCGGTGAGGTCTTCGTTGCCAAGGGCGCCGGTGCCGAAGCTCTCCACAAGGATGCTCACCGGCCGAGCCACGCCGATGGCGTAGCTGAGCTGCACCTCCACCTTGCTGGCCAGGCCGGCGGCCACCAGGGCCTTGGCCACGTAGCGGGCGGCATAGGCGGCGGAGCGGTCCACCTTGGTGGGATCCTTGCCGGAGAAGGCGCCGCCACCGTGGCGGGCATAGCCCCCGTAGGTGTCAACGATGATCTTGCGGCCGGTGAGGCCCGCATCTCCCTGGGGCCCCCCGACCACGAACTTGCCGGTGGGGTTGACCAGGAAACGGGTGCTGCCCTTCACCGGTTTGAGATCGATGTCGGCAGTGGCGGGTTCCACCACATGCACCCAGAGGTCGGCGGAAATGCGCTCCCGCAAGCCTTTCTCATCGCTGATGCCGTCGATCTCGGCCACGTGCTGAGTGGAGATCAAGATCGTGTCAATCGAGATGGGCCTGTTGTCTTCGTAGACGACGCTGACCTGGGTCTTGCCGTCGGGCAGCAGGTAGCCCAGGGTGCCGTCATGGCGCACCTGGGCCAGCTGGCGGGCCAGTCGGTGGGCGAGGCTGATCGGCAGCGGCATCAGCTCGGGGGTCTCGTCGCAGGCGAAGCCGAACATGATTCCCTGGTCGCCCGCGCCCACCTTGTCGAGGGGGTCGCCGTCGTGGTCGTCGGCCTCGTTGACCCCCTGGGCAATGTCCGGGGACTGCTGGTCGAGGGCCACCAGCACGGCGGCGCTGTGGGCGTCGAAGCCGCCGGCCCGGGCGCTGCTGTAGCCGATCTGCTCGATCACACCCCGCACCAGGGTGTTGAAGTCGACCCGGGCCTGGGTGGTGACCTCACCGGTGATCAGGCAGAGCCCCGTGTTGACCACGGTCTCGCAGGCCACCCGGCTGGCGGGATCCTGGGCCAGCAGGGCGTCGAGCACGGCGTCACTGATCTGATCACAGATCTTGTCGGGGTGCCCTTCGGTCACCGACTCGGAGGTGAAGACGTAACGACTCATGCCGACCGGTATCGGGTAGGAAGCGTCTGAGCCTATCTCCAGCCCAAGGATCGTGGTGTGCTCAGGTTGGTTGGCTGGATCAGCGGCAACCCAGGCCTTCAGTACACACTGGTAACTGTGAGCTCCGACCAGCGCTCGAGCGGCAGATGCGGGGCGCTCAGGGATGGGCGGCTGCTCCAGCCGCCTTGAAAGCCGATCACCAGGGGCACACCCGCCAGGGCGGCCATCAACAGATCACTGTCCGCATCGCCGATCAGGGCGCAGTCGGAGGGGGCGACACCCAGTTCGGTGCAGAGTCCGTGAACGGCCGCTGGATCTGGCTTGCAAGGGCGGTGCTCGGCGCTCCAGATCGACTGGAAACAATCCTGCAGGCCGTGGCACCCGAGGAAATGCTCAATGCCTGAGCGCTCGTCGTTGCTGATCACTCCGCAGCGCACACCGGCCGCTTGCAGGCTGGTCAACAGGCTTTCCAAACCAGCCGTGGGGGCGCCGGCGGGTCGGGAACCATGGACGTGCAGGGTGTCACTGAGGGCGAACACCGCTTCGCTGTGGGAGAGAGCCTCCGCCCAGCCCAGGCCCACCTGGCAGAAGGCCGTGGCGGTGGAGATCAGATTGTGGGCCCTGGACGCCACCGCCGTTGTGCCGGCCGGATCGATCGCGCCATCGTTGAGACCGTAGGCGCGCTGCAGGAGATCTCGCAACGGGCTCTGGCGCTCCATCGACACCCGTTCCAGGGCCGCCTCAATCCGGGCCGCTCCCAACTCCACCAGCAGTGGCTCGCTATGGCTGAGGGTGCCGTCCTTGTCGAACAGCACAGCTCGCACTGGACCTAGATCCACGCCCCGAAGTTGGAGGTGCGCCATGGCGTGGAATTGGTTGGTGCGGGAGGTGGATCGGCTGGTCAGTCGAGGGTGACACCCATGGGCTCGTTCTCTTCGGCCTGCTCCAGCAGCATCTGCTTGTAGCGGGCGGCCATCTCCTCGGCCTTTTCGAACACCTTGGCCGGGTCGGTGAGCATGTCGCCCGGTTCGGGTTCGAGGGCTTTGGTGGAAAGGGAGATCCGACCGCGCTCGGCGTCGAGGTCGATGATCATCACCTTCATCTGATCGTTGACATTGAGCACCGTGTGGGGGGTCTCGATGTGCTCGTGGCTGATCTCGGAGATGTGCAGCAGGCCGCTGACGCCGCCGATGTCGATGAAGGCGCCGTAGGGCTTGATGCCGCGGACGGTGCCGATCACCACCTCGCCCACCTCCAGGCGATTCATCTTGCGCTCCACCAGGGCGCGGCGATGGCTGAGCACCAGGCGGTTGCGCTCTTCGTCCACCTCCAGGAACTTGAGGGGCAGGAAGTCGGCCACCAGATCTTCCTTGGGCTTGCGGGTGCTGATGTGGCTGCCGGGGATGAAGCCCCGCAGGCCTTCCACCCGCACCAGGGCACCGCCCCGGTTGGTGGCGAACACTTCGCTGTAGATGGTGGCGTCTTCCTTCTGGAGCTGACGCACGCGCTCCCAGGCCCGCTGGTACTCGATGCGGCGAATCGAGAGCGACAGCTGGCCGTCCTCGTTCTCCTCACTCATGATGAAGAACTCACGGACCTCGCCGGGCTGCAGCACGTCGCTGAGGGCCTCGACCCGGTTGATCGACACCTCCGGCATCGGCATGAAGGCGGCGGTCTTGGCGCCGATGTCGATCATGGCGCCCTTGGGCTCCATGGCGAACACGGTGCCCTTCACCACGTCGCCGGGTTTGAAGTTGTAGTCGTACTTGCTGAGCAGCGCGGCGAATTCGTCGCGGGTGAACCCCACACCGTCGCTGTCACGGGCCGCCGCACGGCTGCTGGGGTCATCGGCGGTGGGAACCTCTTCCGTGAAGGCCAGGTCGAGATCGGCCGCGTCTTCGATCACCATGTCGAGATCGACCGTGGTGCTGGTGTCGGAAGGGGTCAGGGTCATGGGGCGTTGGCGGACTGCCTAGGGCAGGTCGAAGGAATCCGCGCGCCTGTCCGCCGACAGGGCATGCAGAACGTTTGACTATACAAAGCAGACAGGCCTTCAGCCCACGGCGGCCAGGGTGTTGCCGTTGGATGAGCCCTTGCGGGATTTGCCGGGCCTGCGGCTCAGGCCTTCGAGGGTGGCGACGAAATCGCTGACGCCTTTGAACTGGCGGTAGACGGAGGCGAAGCGCACATAGGCCACCTCGCTCATCTCGCTGAGTTCCTGGAGCACCAGTTCGCCGATCTCACCGCTGCTCACCTCCCGGCCGCTGCGTTGCTGCAGCACCACTTCGATGTCATCGACGACGCCCTCCAGGCGGGCCGGTTCGAGGCCCGTCTTCTCGCAAGCCCTCAGCAGGCCATGGAGGAGCTTGGCGCGGTTGAAGGTTTCGCGGCTGCCATTGCGTTTGATCACCGTGACCGGAACCGTTTCGACGCGTTCGTAGGTGGTGAACCGGTGCTCACAGTTCAGGCATTCGCGCCGTCGCCGCACACTTCGGCCTGAGTCCGCGGAACGGGACTCAAGAACGCGGCTGTCGGTGTGTTGGCAGGAGGGACATTGCATCCCTTGGTTAACGCGCAAGCTCAACAATTCTAGACAGACATTTGCCAATTGAGAAGACTTCCGCCGCAATGGGTTTCGTCGTTCCGGCGCCCAAACGCTCCGCTTCAGGGCGGAATCTCCCCGCCCAAGCCCTGGCGAGGTTTCAGGGGCAACGGGGCCTTGGAGGCCGTTGGACGGGCTGCAGGCGGCCATGAAAAAGCCCCTCGCTCAGGCGGGGGGCTGGGGGGATCCTCAAGCAGGGATCACTTGCCGATCTTCGGGGGATCGCGGAACGCGATCGCGAAGAACAGGGTCGAGATCGCAAGGGCGAGGATCAAGATGTAGGCGAAGCTCTCCATTGGGTTACCTCGAGGAACTGGCGATCAACTGAGGGTGGTGCCGGCCGGGGGCACGTAGCCCTCGGGAAGGCGCCGGGTGGAACGGTCGCCCAGTTTCTGGAACAGACCGAATTCCACCTGCTCGCCAAGATCGGGATCGATGCCGGCGAACACGTCGCGGTAGAGGGTTCGTGCTCCGTGCCAGATGTGGCCGAAGAAGAACAGCAGCGCGAAGGTGGCATGGCCGAAGGTGAACCAGCCGCGCGGTGAGCTGCGGAAGGTGCCATCGGAGTGGTAGCGCTCGCGATCGAATTCGAACGCTTCACCCAACAGGGCCTTGCGGGCCAACCGCTTGACATCAGCTGGATCGGTGAAGGTCTGGCCGCCCAGGGCTCCCCCGTAGATGGTGGCGGTTACACCGGTCTGCTCGAAGGAGTACTTCGCTTCCGAACGGCGGAAGGGGATGTCGGCGCGCACGATGCCGTCTTGATCGAGGAGAACCACAGGGAAGTTCTCGAAGAAGTTGGGCAGCCTGCGGACCTCAAGGTCACGGCCTGCTTTGTCGGTGAAACTGATGTGGCCCAGCCAGCCCGTGGGGAGGCCGTCACCGTTGACCATCGGACCAACCCGGAACAGGCCGCCTTTGGCGGGGCTGTTGCCGACGTAGTCGTAGAAGGCCAGCTTTTCAGGGATGGCGCCATAGGCCTCGGCCTTGGTGGCTCCTCCGTCGAGAGCGGTCTGAACGCGGCGGTTGATCTCGGTTTTGAAGTAGCTCTGATCCCACTGGTAGCGGGTGGGCCCGAACAACTCCACAGGCGTCGCCGCAGCGCCGTACCACATGGTCCCTGCGACGATGAAGGCGGCAAAGAACACGGCGGCAATGGCGCTGGCCAGCACCGTTTCGATGTTGCCCATGCGCAGGGCCTTGTAAAGCCGCTCCGGTGGCCGTGTGGTGATGTGGAAGATGCCGGCGATGATCCCGACGATGCCGGCGGCGATGTGGTGGGCCACGATGCCGCCAGGGTTGAAGGGGTTGAACCCCTCAGCACCCCAGGACGGTTGAACCGCTTCCAGGTGACCGGTCAGTCCGTAGGGATCCGAGACCCACATGCCCGGACCGAAGACGCCGGTGAGGTGGAAGGCACCGAAACCGAAGCAGGCCAGACCGGCCAGCAGTAGGTGGATGCCGAAGATCTTGGGCAGATCGAGGGCTGGTTCACCGGTGCGGGGGTCCTGCCAGATCTCCAGATCCCAATAGGTCCAGTGCCAGATGGCGGCCAGGAAAAGCAGGCCGCTGAAAACGATGTGGGCGGCGGCCACACCCTCGAAGCTCCAGAAGCCTGGATCCAAGCCGGTTTCACCGGTGACGCTCCAGCCCCCCCAGCTGCTGGTGACGCCCAGGCGGGCCATGAAGGGCATGACGAACATGCCCTGGCGCCACATGGGGTTGAGGACCTGGTCGGAAGGGTCGAAGATCGCGAGCTCGTAGAGCGCCATGGAGCCGGCCCAGCCAGCTACCAGAGCGGTGTGCATGAGGTGCACGGCCAACAAGCGGCCCGGGTCGTTGATGACGACCGTGTGCACCCGATACCAGGGCAATCCCATGGGGGTTAGGTCCGGGGAAACAAACGGCTGCGTGGTGGATGCCACGACAGCAGAACGATCGACGCGAAGGAAGGATCGATCCGTGCTGGCGATGGTAGGGGGTATCGATCACCCAAGGTCCACCGATCTCCTCAGCTGAAACGTGACGTGATGGCGATGGCCGTGCGGGAGCCTTTCTGCGGGGATACTGCGCCGTGCCGTGGTGGTTACAAATCGCAACCTGGGGTCTCAGAATGTCGGTTCGCCTGCCCTTGCCGCCATGCCCGTGATCCGTTTTGTTCGTGAGGGCCTTGAGGTGGAGTGTTATCCCGGCGAGAACCTGCGCGATGTGGCCCTGCGCCAGGGTGTGGAGATCTACGGGCTCAAGGGCAAGCTCGGCAACTGCAACGGCTGTGGCCAATGCATCACCTGTTTCGTGGGTGTGGTGGCCGAAGCTGCCCCTGGCGCCTTGAGCGACCGCACGGCAGTGGAGGATCAGAAACTGCGCAAGCGCCCCCAGGACTGGCGCCTGGCCTGCCAGACCCTGGTGCTGAAATCGGTGACGGTGCTGACACGGCCCCAGGTGGGTCTGGCCGATGGCGCCGCCCGTCTGGAGGCGGCCCGCCAGGCTCCGTTGGCCGAGGGCCCCACGGAGTGGCCCGAGGTGAGCGAGCCGGAGGGGGTTGAGGAATCCCAGTCCGCCGAAGCCACCGACCCATCGGCCTAGCCCGCTGTGGCTGAATCCGATGGACGTGATGCGGGTTGACCGTCCAAACCGCAACGAGCGGTGAAGCGGGGCCAAAAGCGCCCTGGTGCCGGTGATACGGTCCCGTTGCTCCGGTCAACAGCAATGGAAACCAACGATCTCGGCTTCGTCGCCAGCCTGCTGTTCGTTCTGGTGCCAGCCGTCTTCCTGATCGTTCTTTACATCCAGACCAGCAGCCGTCAGAGCTGACTCCCCACCGTGGGTGGCCTGCCCCGTCAGCGGCGGCCCTCGGGTTCGCGCACCACCAGCACGGGCGTCGGGGCGTGGACACGGATGTAATCGCTCACGGAGCTGCCCAGGAGCCGGTCGATGTCCACCAGCCCCTTGGCCACCAGAGGGCGACGGTCCTGGGAGGCGATCACCACCAGATCGGCCTTGAGTTCCTCGGCCGCGGCGCAGAAGGTACGACCCACATCGCCGCTGCGGTGCAAGGGCTTGAGCTCCACGCCGAAGCTGCGGGCCCGCTGGACCGCCTTCTCCAGCACCTCATCGGCAGGGGTTTTGCCCCCGCGGGAGGGGGTCACGTCCTGACGGGTGATGTGGATCCCGGTGAGGCTGCCGCCGGGGATGTCCTTGACCAGCTCGCAGGCCAGGCGCAGGGCGTCATCGCCAACGCCGGTGCCGTCGATGGCCACCGCAACGCGGTTGATGTGGCGCACGTAGAGGTCGTCCCGCACCAGCAACATCGGCCGTGTGGAGAGCTGGAAGACGTATTGGCTGGCGCTGTTGCTGAGGATCGACTGCAGGCGCCCCAGGCCCCTGGAGCCCATCACGATCAGATCGCTGTCCAGCTCATCGGCCACCTTGAGCACGGTTTGCTTGGTGTCGCCCTGGCGAATGATCGTGTTGATCTCGCTCGGGTCGAGGCCCAGTCGTTTCACGGCCTCGGCCACCAGGCCGGCGGCGTTCTGCCAGTGCTCCTGGAAGTTCTCGCCCGCCTGCTCGGGCACCACGTGCAGCAGGTTGAGTCGGGCTTGCCGAAACACCGGGATGGCGCTCAGCATGCGCACCATTTCTTCAACGTGGCCCTTGCCGGAGTCGGCGATCAGAACATTGCGAAACATGGGGCTGGCACCGCTCTTTGGCAGCCTATGGCTGAAACGCAAGTGGGCCGTTGACGAACCAGGAGGACGTCATGAAGCGTGGCTGGCGCCTGCGGCGGCGGGTGCTCCCCCAGCACACCGACCACGCCGGGGTGATGTGGCATGGCGCCTACCTGGGGTTTCTCGAGGAGGCGCGAGTGGAGGCGTTGGCGGCGGCTGGCCTGGATTACAGCGACCTCTCGGCCCGGGGATTCGAGCTGCCGGTGGTGGCCCTCTCGATCGATTACCGCCAGGCCCTGTTGCACGGTGAGGCGCTCGAACTGTGGAGCACGATCGAGCCCCGGCGCGGCCTGCGGCTGCCCTGGCACAGCACCTTTCTCAATGGCGCCGGTGAGGTGGCCGCCGAGGCCCGGGTGGAACTGGTGCTGGTTCAGCTGCCCACGACGGGCGCAACGCCGGCGCCACGGCGGTTGCTGCGGCGCCTGCCGGAGGATCTGGAACGGGCAATCGAGCGCCTGGGGCGGGGGCCCAAGGGCCAGCAAGAGCCGTAGAGTACATATGTATTGCTTTGGTTCGGTTGGGGGATCTTCTGCTCGTTCCGTTCGGTTCGGGGGCGCGCCGTAGCCCCATGGGCTGGGGTGAGTGTCGGCGCCTCTGGTGGCTCGTCTGGCGCGGTTGCCCGGGTGTCGGCTGGAGCCGCCTCAGGGCCCTGGAGCGCCATTGCGGTGACCTGGGGATCGCCTGGGGGACCCCCCTCGAAGAGCTGGCTGCGGTGCCGGGGATGGGGCCCGCTGTGCTCGGCAGGCTGGAGGCCTATCGACGGCGCCTGGGCCAGGAGCCGCTGAGTGCCTTTGGCAGGGGCGGTCGTCCGACACGGATGTTGCTGCCGGGGGATCCCGCCTTTCCAGGGGCCCTGCTGGAGCTGGATCGGCCCCCGCTGGCGCTCCACTGGCAGGGCTGCGGCAGCCTCTGGCCGCCGTTGCGGCGCCGCCAGGCGGTGGCGGTGGTGGGCACCCGCCGTCCATCCCGCCATGGGCTCGTCATGGCACGGGCCATCGGCAAGGCCCTGGCCGGGGCCGGTTGGCCGGTGGTGAGCGGCCTCGCGGAGGGCATCGATGCGGCGGCCCACGAGGGTTGTCTGGCCCAGGGGGGGCGGCCTGTGGCGGTACTGGGCACTCCCTTGGAGCGCATCTACCCCCGCCATCACGGGGAGCTGCAACGGCAGGTGGCGGCCCAGGGCCTGCTGATCTCCGAGCAGCTTCCTGGAGCCGGGGTGCACCCAGGCAACTTCGCCGCCCGCAACCGCCTGCAGGTGGCCCTGGCCCGGGCGGTGGTGCTGGTGGAGTGCCCCATGGTCAGTGGGGCTCTGCAGTCGGCGGCCCTCGCCTGGGACCAGGGGCTTCCGCTCTGGGTGGTGCCGGCGGATGCGGGAAAGGTTTCCGCGGCGGGCAGCAACCGGCTGCTGGCCAGGGGCGCTTCGGCCCTGCTCGACCCCGCTGACCTGATCCGCCAGCTGGGTCCTGGGCCCTTGAAGCCAGCGGCGGGCCTTGCAGTGGCGGGGCGATCGGTTGATCGGGCCGAGCAGGCGTGGCCGGGGTTCCCCCTCGGCGGCGTGCAGGGGGAGGTGCTGCAGGTGTTGGGGCAGGGGGCGAGCCTGGAAGACCTCTGTCAGGGCCTAGGGCGCCCGGCGCCTGAGGTGGCCAGCCGCCTGTTGGAGTTGGAGTTGGCCGGGCGGGTGATCGCGGAGCCGGGCCTGTGCTGGCGGCCTCTCTGAGGCGCTTCCTAGGGTGGCTCGATGGATCGCCCTTGCCAGTCGCCATCCCCCGCGGCGCCATCGCCCACCGTGGTGCCATCGCCCGCTGCGGTGCTGGGGCCTGAGGTCCCAACGGTGGTTCAGGGCAGCGAGTTGTTGGCCTGGCGCCGCCGTCTGCTGGAGGGGGGAGGTCAGAGCGCCGAACTCGACTGGCTGCTGGATCTGGCCGGCGGCCTGCGTTGGAGCGCCTTGCAGCGGCTATGGCTTGAGCCCGAGCGGGTGGTGAGGCTGGTGCGTCCGCTCCAGGCGTTGGAAGCGCTCTGGCTCCTGCACCGCCAGCGTTCCATACCCCTGCAGTACCTGGTGGGGGTCTGCCCGTGGCGGGATCTGGAACTGCGGGTGGCACCGGGGGTGCTGATCCCCCGTCAGGAGAGTGAGCTTCTGGTGGATCTGGCCCTCATCTGCTTGGCTGCGCTGCCCCCTGGACCACTCCGCTGGGCCGACCTGGGCACCGGTTCCGGCTGTTTGACGGTGGCCCTCGCGGCGGCCCTGCCTCCCGGAAGTCGGGGCTATGCCGTGGACTGCAGCCCCGAGGCCCTGGCCCAGGTCCGCTTGAACCTGGAACGCGCCGCTGGGGCGGCCTCTGTGGAGCTGCGGCTAGGGCAGTGGTGGGCGCCGCTGGAGCCGCTGGCCGGCCAGCTCGATCTGGTGGTCAGCAACCCCCCGTACATCCCCACGGGCCTGCTGGCGCAGTTGGAGCCGGTGGTGCGCGAGCACGAACCCCACCTGGCGCTCGATGGCGGTGCCGATGGACTGGCCTCGATTCGACGGATCGCCGCCGGTGCCTCCCAGGCCCTCGCCCCCGGTGGCTGGTTGCTGCTGGAGCACCACCACGATCAGGGCCCGGCCGTCGCGGCGCTCCTGGCGGCCGCTGGCCTGGTGGAGGTGACCACCGAACCTGATCTGGAGGGCCACGGGCGGTTCACCCGCGCCCGGCGCCCGCTCCCAAGCCATCCATGACATCTTCCCCAGCTTTTGATCAGGGCCGGGTGCTTGAGGCCGCCGAGCTGGCCGAAGCCCTGGCCGCCGGTTCGGCCGCCCTCTTCCCCACCGATACTCTGCCGGCTCTGGCCTGCCGCCCCCTGGCCGCACCCCTGCTCTGGAGGCTCAAGAACCGCCCCGCCGATCGACCCCTGATCCTCATGGGCGCTGATCCCGAGGAATTGCTGGCGGCGTTGGCGGTGCCGATCCGCCCCCAGTGGCGGGAGATGGCCCTGGGGCACTGGCCCGGTGCGCTGACGCTGGTGCTGCCAGCCGAGGGGCCGATCGCCCAGGCGCTCCATCCCGGTGGCGGGAGCCTGGGGTTGCGGGTGCCGGCCTGCCCTTCGGCCCTGGCGTTGCTGCGGCTCAGCGGTCCCCTGGCCACCACCAGTGCCAATGCCTCAGGAGCGCCGGCCTGCCTCACGGCCGAGGAGGCTGAGCGGGCCTTCCCTGCCGTGCCCTTGCTGGGGCCGCTGCCCTGGCCCGCCGCCGCTGGGCTGGGGAGCACGGTGCTCGCCTGGTGCGAGGGAGACCGCTGGCAGGTGCTCCGTCCTGGTGCTGTGATGCCGGAGGTCTGAGTTGACAGCTCCGATGCGGTCTCGACCGGGTGCGCCTCGATGCTGATCCTGACCCTGCTGGTGGCTCTGGTGCTGGGCCTCAACCATCTGGTGCTCGAGCCGCTGACCGTTCTGCTCACGCCCCTGTTCGAGCTGCAGGGCCTGTTCCCCTGGTTGGTCTTGGCGCTGGGGGCCTGGTTCCTGGCGGGTCGCCGGGGCTGATGGGCCAGCCCGAATCGGGGGGCGGGGGGTGAAGTGGCTCTTTTGGGCGCCAACGTTGGCCAGCCCTGGTGGCCTGAGGGCGTTACTTGCTGAAGTTCTCCAGGGTGTCAAGACCCTTGCGCAACAGTTGCTGGGATTGGTCGATCAGCCGCCTGCGGTCGTCGCGGTACTCGCACGACTTGATCAGGTAATTGATGTTCCGTGTCTTGGGGTGGTAGCCCACGAAGCGCAGCTTGCAGAAGGAGCGTCCTGACTTGCCGGGCTCCCGTTTGAGCAGCTCCCCCTCCAGGCAGTTGTAGCCCTTGTCGCCCTTGCGCGAGCAGAGGCCCAGGTTCTTGAAGAACAGATCGTTGCCAAGGGCCTGCTGACGGCTATTGGCGTAGCCGGCGAAGGACACCGGATCGAAGCTGAACGGTGCGGCCATGGCCGTCATCGGGGCTGACCCCAGAAGGATCGTGGCCAGCAGCCAGCGGCGTAGGCGCATGCTCTGAGGCTTGTTCGCTTGGCAACGAATGTAGGGGCGGCTACCGGAATCGCTCGGCACCAGGCCCTGGTGGGGGGGCTGAAGCCATGTCTGGATGCGACTACGTGATTCCGTCGGGGGGGGTGCCCTCCCGCCAGGCCAGGATCCCAATCGCCTGCCCCGAAGCGATGACGCGGCTCTATCTGGTGGTGCTCGGTGGGCGCAGCGAGGGCTGCCACATCGAACTCCACGATGTGCGCTTCGTGGCGGCCGCTTCGATCGAAGCGGCGATACCGGAGCTGCGCCGCCAGTGGTTCGGCCGTCGCCGCGGACTTCACATCGACAGTTATGTGGCACTCGACTTCGTCGATGGCCATCGCATTGAGCTGCGGCCAGAGCCCTGGGGAGGAAGCGAACGCCTCTGGTTCGTGAACATGGGCGCCTACGACCCCACCCAGTTGGCGGAGCTGCACCAGTTCACCCTGGTGGTGGCACCGAGTGCCCAGTCCGCCAAGGCCAGGGCCCGGCGGCAGCTCCTGCTGGGGGCCGCCGGGCGCCACAACGACGACCTCCACGCCGTCGAGGATGCCCTGCAGCTGGAGTCGCTGCAGGGCTGGCATGTGCACCTGCCCCTGGACCCGGAGAACCGCCATCAGCCCCTGGTGCCCGATTGGTTCGGTTACCGCCGAATTGATCGTGAGGCAAGCGCCTGATGCCCCCATCGGGTGAGCTGGGATCAGGAAAAGCCACCCGGCCGGGGTCGATGGCTGGAGAGCGACACGTTGCCAGCGACGTTGGCCTGGGTCTGGAACGGCTGTTGGGGCGCAGACGACTGCCGGGGCTGGGGTACCGCCACCACGTTGAAGGCCAGGGACCAGCGCTCTCCTTCGCCTCTGAAGGGGGCCACCGAATGGGGTTGCCAGGCGGGAAACACGTAGAGGTCGCCAGGCACGGGCAACACGTAGTGGGCCATGCCGGTGCGGAAGCTCTGGATGTGCCATTCCTCGGGGCCGTGGAAGCAGAGTTGGCCGTCGAAGCGCTCGCCGGTGATCTGGGGCGGCACCTGCAGGAAGATCACACCGGAGAAACTGCCGCCGTGGGTATGGATGGGGTTGTAGTCGCCGGCGCGCTGCAGGTTCAGCCACACATCGATCATCTGAAGCCGGTAGCCCCCCGGAACCCATGGCCCCCGCCCCTGGGGCGGCTGCTGGTCGATCACGTGGCGGATCCACTGCTCGCAGGCCGGCACGATCACCTCGGCGCAGAGCTGGGCGATGGGTGGAAACTGGGGCCCCAGTTCGCGCTGGAGGGCGAGCTGACCGGCCAGTTTGCCGGAGGCGTCCGGGGTGCTGCCGGGGTCGCTGAGCACCGCCCTGGCCAGCTGTTGCAGATCGGCCAGCAGGCCCTCGTTCAGCCGTTGCTTGAGCAGGTAGCGGGGAAAGAGGCTGAGCACCTCTGAGTTCGCATCCATCCCTGCCCTGCCGTTCGGCCGAAATTACGACTGGGGCGGGATCGCTCGGGCGTTCAGGGGCAACGTTCCTGCCGGAGAGGGCCCACCCCCAATCCCAGCAGCCGTTCCGTTCAGGCTTCTGTGGCTACTGACGAAAAGCCGGCTAACGGATTTGAACCGATGGCCTTCGCTTTACAAAAGCGCTGCTCTACCACTGAGCTAAGCCGGCGTGGAGGCAAGTTTATCGCTCGCCCATGGCCCAGAGGAGCAGTTGGGTTCGGTTGCCGCAACCGGTCTTGAGCAGCAGATGGGAGATGTGGCTTTCTACCGTGCGCGGGCTGAGAAACAGCCGCGCGGCGATCGCCTTGTTGCTCAGACCCTCCAGCAGGGCCCCGAGCACACGGCCCTCTGCCGCCGTGATCGGCTCTGGACTGATGGGCCCTGGGGCGGCTCGGTGTTGGGAGGTGACCACGGCGATCGGGCGTTGGCCTCCCAAGGATTCCCAGGGGATGCCAAGGCCTAACCCAAAGGCTCAGGCCGGGGAGGGTGTGGGCTCGACCGGTTCGGGTGCGGGCAGGGGGATGGCCCGGGCCCGCTTGATCGGCAGGTTGGCCACCAGGGCGGTGACCCGGTCTTCGGTTTCCAGGCTCACATCTCCCTCCTCCAGATCGATCTCCACATAGCGGGAGACCACCTCGAGGATTTCCCGGCGCATCTGCTCCAGCAATTCGGGGTTCAGGTCGCTGCGGTCGTGGGCGAGCACCAGTTGCAGTCGCTGGCGGGCGGTGTCGGCGCTGGCCGGCTGCCGCCCGAGCAGTTTGTTGATGAAG
Source organism: Cyanobium sp. ATX 6F1 (assembly GCF_024346315.1). Lineage (NCBI taxonomy): Bacteria > Bacillati > Cyanobacteriota > Cyanophyceae > Synechococcales > Prochlorococcaceae > Cyanobium > Cyanobium sp. ATX 6F1. Next base: position 9,667 of record NZ_JAGQCS010000008.1, on the reverse strand, counting down.
TCGAGCAGGGTCATCGGGCTCAAAAGATCTTGGTTTGCAGCAGCCGGCCGAGCTTCGAGCGCAATCCACCACCCTCCTTGAGCGGATCGATCATCGGCACCTCCTCACCCTGCAGGCGCCGAGCCACGTTGTTGTAGGCCACCGCCGCCGGTGAGCGGCCGCCATTGAGGGTGAGGGGCTCGCCGCGGTTCGTGGAGACGATCACCTGTTCGTCCTCGAGCACCAGCCCCAGCAGCGGGAGGGCCAGGATGTCGGTCACATCGCTGACGGCCAGCATCTCCTGGTTGGCCATCATCTTCGGCCGCACCCGATTCAGCACCAGTTGAATGGGCTTGATGCCATGGGTATTGAGCAGCCCGATCACCCGGTCCGCATCCCGCACCGCTGAGACCTCTGGGGTGGTGACCACGATCGCTTCTTCGGCCGCGGCCACCGCATTCTTGAAGCCGTCCTCGATGCCCGCCGGGCAATCGATCAGCACGTATTCGAAGTCTTCGCCCAGCAACTTGGCGATTTTGACCATGTCATCGGGCTTGAGCCACTCGAGCATGCGCGGGTTGCCCGCCGGCAACAGGGCCAGGTTGGGCTCCTGCTTGTGTTTCACCAGTGCCTGTTCCAGCCGGCAGGTTTCGGCGAGCACCTCCTGGGCCGTGTAGACGATCCTGTTTTCCAGACCCAGCAACAGATCAAGGTTGCGCAGGCCGAAATCCGCATCGAGCACGGCGGTCTTGCGACCCTGTTTGGCCAGGGCAATGCCCAGGTTGGCAGTCAGCGTGGTCTTGCCGACGCCGCCTTTGCCGGAGCAGATCAGGATGTAGCGGGTGCGGGCGATGGCGACGGGAAGCGAAGTGGGTGCAGGTTAAGGCCCACACGCTGGGAAGGGGCAATCTCAGTGGACCATCGACCCGCCGCAGCCGATGCCGGTAGAAAGGTCGAGCCTGCCCCCCTTGGTGATGCCTGAGTCCACACCCCATCAGCAGACCCTCCTGGTCATGCCCGACGACGGCGTGGATTCCGTCGTTGCCCTGATCGATCAGGCCCGGGAACAGCTTCTGCTCAAGCAGTTCAAGGTCGAGTCCGAGGCCATTGAGCAGGCCCTGCTCCGGGCCCATCAGCGCGGGGTCACGGTGCGGGTGATGCTCAACCCCCACACCTCCGGCGGCGATCGCTGGAACGATGAGGCCCATGCTCGTCTCAACAGCTGGGGAATCGAGGCGATCTGGACCAGCGAGGCGTTTCCGGTCACCCACGAAAAGTCCTTGGTGGTGGACCAGCAGTTCGCCCTGATCGCCACCTTCAACCTGGCCGATAAATACTTCACCGAGACCCGCGACTACGGGGTGGTCACCTACTCCGCCCCCGTGGTCGCCCAGGTGATCGCCGGTTTCGAGGCCGATTGGCACCGCCAGTTCTTTCAGCCCGACCTGGGGGTGGGCCTGGTCTGGAGCAGTTTCCACAGTCGCGGCCAGATGGCCCGCATCGTCGATGCAGCCACGGAATCCCTCTGGATTCAGCACCCCAAGTTCGTCGATGCGGTGATCCTTGATCGGATCATCACGGCCCGGGAGCGGGGGGTGAAGGTGCGGGTGCTCTGCGGCGGCAAGCACGGCATCAGCGACTGGGACATCTACGACACCTTCGCCTCCTTGCGGATCATGGAGCGCTACGGCGTGAAGGTGCGCCGCCAGAAGCACCTCAAGCTCCACGCCAAGCTCATCGTTGTTGATGGCATCGCCTCCCAGACCGGATCGATGAACATCGACCGCAGCGCCTTCGACCTGCGCCGGGAATTGGGGATCGAATCCGATGCCCCCGCAGTGGTGGGTCGGCTCAAGGAAACGTTCCAGGCCGACTGGGCCGAGGCGGAGAAGTACCACGCCCCTGATCCCCTCGATCCCACCCTCCACGAAGAAGGCGAACTGCCTCCGGATCCCCATTTCGTCCACGACTGAGCCATGGCCCATCCGGCTCCCACCGGCCCCCAGGACCTGGCGCCGCCACCGGGTCTGCGGGCCCTGTTCATCGGCATGTTGCAGGTGTCGCTCTCCTCGTTCGGCGGCGGGCTCTCGGCCTGGAGCCAGCGCATCGTGGTGGAGCAGCGCCGCTGGATGACCAACGAGAGCTTCCTCACCGGCCTCACGGTGGCGCGGCTGTTTCCGGGGCCCAACCAGATCAACATGGCCGTCTACATCGGCGCCAGTTTCCGCGGACTGGTGGGGGCCGCCGTCGCCCTGGCCGGGATGCTGCTGCTGCCGTTCACGGCCCTGATGCTGGTGGGTCTGCTCTATTTCCATTTCCACGAGCTGCCCTCCGTGGACCGGGTGCTGGCCGGCGTGGTGGCGGCGGCGGCCGGCATGGCCCTTTCGATGGGCTTCAAGATCCTCGACCAGTACTGGCGCGATCCGATGGCCCTGGTGCTGGCCGCGGTCACCTTCGTGGCGATGGTGGTGTTCCACGTGCAGCTCATCCCATTGGTGTTGGTGGCCGGTCCGCTGGCCATGGCCTGGTACTGGCCCCGCAACAGCAACGCCATCCCTGACCGCCCCGCCTGAGCCGCGTGTCCCTCCCCCTCCCCCTCCCCCTCCCCCTCCCTTTGGCGGCCTGCACGCCGGTCTCGCTCAGCGATCTGGGCAACCTGCTCCAGGTGCTCTGGACCTTTCTTTCCTTATCGCTGTTTTCGCTCGGGGGTGGTAACACCCTGTTGAGCGAATACCACCACCTGAGCGTCGAGCAGTACTGCTGGCTGAGTTCCTCCCAGTTCGCCGACCTCTACGCCCTGGCGGAGGCGGCCCCGGGCCCGAGCTCGATGATCGTGGGCTTGTTGGGGATGGGGGCGGCCTGGCGGGAGGGTGCCTGGTGGTCGTTGCTGAGTGGCTACGGCGCCGAACTGGCGATCCTGCTGCCTTCCACCTTGCTCATGGTGGTGGCCTGCCTGAGCTGGAACAAGCTCAAGAACTCCCCCTGGCGGGTGGCCTTTGAGCGAGGCCTTGGGCCGATCACCCTGGGGATCCTGTTCGCCGTCGGGCTGAAGATCCTGCAGACCGCCGACACCAACACTCCTGGGGTGATTGTCTCGCTGCTGGTCTGTGTGCTGATGCTGCGCACCCGGATCTCACCGCTTTGGTTCATGGCCTTTGCGGGGGCGCTGGGGGGGCTTGGGCTGATCAATCGCTGAGGGGCCAGAGGGGATCAGCGGCCTCGATTTCGATGCTGGAGCCCACCAGCCTGGCGGTTTCGGTGAACCCTGCCGGAGGGTTGTCCTGGGGCCCCCGGGCGACCGCCCTGGCGATTCGCAGTTGAAGAGGTCTCAGCTGCAGGGCCGTGATTATGGCGCTGTTGTCGCCGCCGCAGCCTGCGTGGGCCACCCCCCGCAGTCGACCCCACACCAGTACGCTGTCGCCGGCGCTGATCCGAGCTCCCGGGTTGACATCCCCCAGGAGCAGCACCGATCCCGCCACCTGCAGATGATCGCCGGAGCGCAGGGTGCCCCGGTGCACCGTGAGGGCGTTTCTGGGTCCAGAACGCTCGGCTTGCGGCGCTGCCTCGGCGATGGGGAGATGCTCGGTGGGCAGCCCCAGGGCCGCCGCCGCCACCAAGGTGGCGCCGTTGCGGGCCTGCAGCGCACTCAGCTCCAAGGCCGACTCGGCCAGGATCTGATCGAGGGCCCGAAGGGTGGCCGTGGTCAGCCTCCACTCCCCCGCCTGCAGCAGCACGGGACCCGCTGGTGGCGCCACCCCCAGGGCATAGCTCGCCTGCTCAAGGACACTGCTGGAACCATCGGCTGCGCCGAGCCGGAGCACGTGGGGCAGATCCGGGCCGGCGGAGGGAATCAGGACGGCGCTCATGCCCGCTCCGTGGGGGCCCAAAGATTAGGCAGCGCCCACTCGGGCTCCGATCAGCTCCGCCACCGCCCGCCGCAAGGGCCCACTCACCTCCGGTGGATGGATCAGCCAGGCCAGCTCCACCGGCAGGGTGAGGCTTGCCACCTGGGGGGAGAGCTGCTCGATCGCCTGTAGATCGGTGCCGTTCCAGAGCCGAAGGCCCCCTTTATAGGGGTCGTAGCCGCGGGTTTGCCGTTGCTGCAGCCCGCAGCAGAGTTCGGGGTCCTGGCCATCCACGGAGCTCAAATGTCCTGCCAGGGCCAGCATTTCCAGCCGCTCTGAGCTGCTCAACCGGCTGACGTCAGTGGCCTTGAGCAGCTCCCGATCCAGCAGGCGGCGGCACACCTGCGCCAGCTCCGGAGGTCCCTCCTCACGCCAGCGCATCAGGTGGTAGCCGGTGCGGACGTCGTCGTTGGCCAGGAAGGTGCCCAGGTCCAGATCCTCAGGGCTCCAGAGCCAGCGGGCCATCACCTGATCGGCCTCCACGGCCTTCGGTCCCAGCCGGCGCGCCAGGCTGATGGCCAGATCCAGCAGCCAGTTGCAGACCACGTTCAAGCGGTGGTTGTAGACGCTGCGGTACATCAGGTTGCGCACCAGCAGGTAGTGCTCCACGGCCATCAACCCTTTGGGGTGCAGGGCCAGCGCGCCGTCGGGGGAAATGGTGAGGGCGGCCAGGATTCGCTCGAGATCCAGCCGGCCGTAGCTGGTGCCCGTGCTGTAGCTGTCCCTGAGCAGGTAATCGAGGCGGTCGCAGTCCAGCTGGCTGCTCACCAGCGCCTTGATCGCCGGGTGGGAGTAGTGGCCGTGCTCGAGCAGGTCGGCCACGGCGTCGGCACTGCCGGGGGCGAAAGCGTCGAGGGGATCCCTGAGGGAGGGATGGCTGCGGATCAGGCTTCCTGACCATTCCTCGTGGTGCATTCCGAACATTTCCTCGCCGGAATGGCTCAGGGGCCCATGGCCCACGTCGTGGAGCAGGGCCGCCGCCAGCAGCACCCCAGCGTGCTGCTCGAGGCTGGGGTCCAAGCGGCTCAGATTGGCCAGGGCCAATCGCGCCAGGTGCAGCACCCCCAGGGAATGGGTGAAGCGGCTGGATTCGGCGCCGTGGAAGGTGAGGAAGGCCGGCCCCAGCTGACGGATGCGGCGCAGCCGCTGGAAAGGGGCGGTGTCGATCAGCCGGATGGCGAGGGCCTCGGCAGGACGTTCCCCATCCAGGCAGATGGCCCCATGCAGGGGGTCGTGGTAGGTCCGGCGTGTCATGGCTGCCCGGCGGCGCTGCCGAGTCGCTGAATCAGCAGGCGTTCGGCCTCCTCCAGCCAGGTGTCCCCGGGAGCTCCGGGGTTGAGCGGTTCAGGTTTGGCCAGGGGCCGGTCCGGTTCGATACCCAGATTCTGGATGTCCCGTCCGCTCGGGGTCTGGTAGCGGGCCACCGTCACCGCCAGGCCGCTGCCGTCCCCCAGGGGAATCAGGGTTTGGATCAGGCCTTTGCCGAAGGTGCGGCTCCCCAGCAGCTCTGAGCGGCCGTCGTCCTGGAGGGCGCCGGCCAGGATCTCGCTGGCGCTGGCGGTGCCCCCGTTCACCAGGGTGAGCATCGGTCCCCCGAAAAGCTGGCCTGGACCCGCCTGCTGGGGCATCCCCAGGCCGTCCCGGTCCATCGTCTCCACGATCGGCTGGTTGTCCAGCAGGCCATTGGCCACGGCCAGCCCGGCAGACACCAGTCCCCCGGAGTTGTTGCGCAGATCGAGGATCAGCCCCTCCATCCCCGCGGCCTCCAGGGCCTCGATCGCTGCCTGGAACGAGCCGGGCACCGTTTCGCTGAACTGACTCAGGCGCAGGTAGCCCAGCCGGTGCGCGCCTTCCTCCAGCAGGCGAGAACGCACCGGCTGCAGGTCCACCCGCTGGCGCTCGAGGGTCACATCGCGCAGGAGGCCTTCCGGGCTGACCAGGCTCAGGTGCACCTCACTGCCCTCTGGACCCCGAAGGGCGGCGGCTGTGGCCTCCAGCCCCAGGTCGCTCGCGGCCTGACCCTCGATGGCCAACACCTGGCTGCCGCTTGAGATACCCGCCCGTTGGGCTGGAGATCCCTCCAGTGGCGCCACCACGACGATGGAGCCTTCCTCGTCAGCGAGGGCCAATTGAAGCCCGACGCCGGTCACGGTGCCTTCGGTGTTCGAGCGCAGGGTGGCGAAGTCGGCGGGCCGCAGCAGCCGGGTGTAGGGATCTCCCAAGGGTTCGAGCATCGACTCGATCGCGGCGTAGGCGTCCTCGCTGCTGAGGATCGGCCGCTCGAGCGCCTTCTGGCGGAGTCGCCGCCATCTGACCTGATCGAAGCGGCTTGGATCGACGAAGCTCTGGTTCACCAGGCTCCAGCTGGCCACTACCAGCTCCTGGACATCGCTGAGGGCCAGGGCCGGCCCGGCCCGCAGCAGCAGTGGGCTCAGGACGAGTGCCGTGCTCACGAGCAGGGCCAGCAGCCCCTTGTGCGCGGAAAAGGCCCCTGTTGCAATCGGTTGAGTTTCCCGGTGGCGGGGGCGCTTGGCGTTCACGGGCGCTCCAGGTGGATCGGTAGACTCTCGCAACACCAGCCCCCCGCTGCATGGCGAATTCCTCACCTGCCGCAAAGTCCTCGCCGATCTACGACTGGTTCGAGGAGCGTCTGGAGATCCAGGAGATCGCAGACGATATTTCCTCCAAGTACGTCCCCCCTCACGTCAATATCTTTTATTGCCTGGGCGGCATCACCCTGGTCTGCTTCCTGATCCAGTTCGCCACTGGATTTGCGATGACCTTCTATTACCGGCCCACCGTGGCTGAGGCCTACAGCTCCGTCCAATACCTCATGACGGACGTCAGCTTCGGCTGGCTGATCCGTTCGGTGCATCGCTGGAGCGCCAGCATGATGGTGCTGATGCTCATCCTGCACGTCTTCCGCGTGTACCTCACCGGTGGATTCAAGCGCCCTCGCGAACTCACCTGGGTGACGGGCGTGATCATGGCCGTGATCACCGTCTCCTTTGGCGTCACCGGTTATTCCCTGCCCTGGGATCAGGTGGGCTATTGGGCGGTCAGCATCGTTTCAGGTGTTCCCGCGGCCCTGCCTGTGGTGGGTGACTTCATGGTCGAACTGCTGCGGGGTGGTGAAAGCGTCGGCCAATCCACCCTGACCCGCTTCTACAGCCTGCACACCTTCGTGATGCCTTGGCTTCTGGCGGTGTTCATGCTCCTGCACTTCCTGATGATCAGGAAGCAGGGCATTTCCGGACCCCTCTGAGCCAACCATCAAGGTCCAAGGTTTTAGTTCTTTTCATCGCTTCAGCCACCGTTCCCCATCACCAGTCCATCCCATGCACATCCTCAAGAAGCCGGATCTCTCTGACCCCAAGCTGCGGGCCAAGCTGGCCAAGGGCATGGGACACAACTATTACGGTGAACCCGCCTGGCCAAACGATCTCCTCTACATCTTCCCGGTGGTGATCCTGGGAACCATCGCCTGTGTGGTGGGCCTTTCGGTACTTGATCCAGCCATGCTTGGCGACAAGGCCAACCCCTTCGCCACTCCCCTGGAAATTCTGCCCGAGTGGTACCTCTACCCGGTGTTCCAGATCCTGCGCGTGGTGCCCAACAAGCTGCTGGGCATCGCCCTGCAGACCATGATCCCCCTGGGTTTGATGCTGATCCCCTTCATCGAGAGCTTTAACAAGTTCTCCAATCCGTTCCGCCGCCCGGTGGCCATGGCGGCCTTCCTGTTTGGCACGGTGTTCACCATTTACCTAGGCATTGGCGCCGCCCTTCCGATCGATAAGTCACTCACCCTCGGGCTGTTCTGATCTCCGTCAGCGGAGCAGCCACGTCCAGTTGACCTCTCAAGCCGCTGCCATGGGTAGCGGCTTTTTTCGTTCCCGGCGGGCGCTCCCCGGGATCGTCTCCTTCGCTGCCGTTCAGAGCTCTTCAAGGTTGATCAGAGTGACGTCTTCGGGACGGATCCGCAGCAGGTGGTGCAGCAGCAGGAAGCCCACAATGGTCCAGGTCTGGTAGGTGCGCGATTGTGCCCCCACCCAGGTGCCTGTGGGGCCGTCGAAGTACTCCGCCCACTGTTGACGTGGCAGCTGGTTGAGGTGCGACCAGTAGCACTCCTCGAGCATGGCTTTCATCTGACCCATCAGCAGGACGTCGGCCTGGGGGTGTTGCCGTTCGTGCAGCAGGATCGCGCTGCCCATGTACCAGAGCAGGCTCGGCCAGTGGCCGCCATTGTGGTAACTCCAGGGCCAGTTTTTGGGATCGGCACCAGTCTTGTTGGCCCATTCACCGTTCTCCATCGGTGGGTGGCAGATGCGCATGGGCATCTGGGCCATGAGGTGATGGCGGTTGTGCAGCACCAGCCGGAACAGGGCCCGCTGCTGGGGGGGCGCCAGCACGCCGAACAGGCAGCCCAGGCTGTTGCCGAGGCTGTAGAAGCGGAAATCCGGCCGACCCGTACGCATGTTGCCGATCAGGTAGCCGCCCCTGTTCTCCAGCCAGTCCTGAAGCCAGTCAGGGATCACCTGGGGCTGGACGTTGAATTCGTTCTCGTGCTGGTGGTCTCCGTACTGCTCGGTGGGCCGGCGCCTGAGCACCTGCATGGTCTTGCTGGTGACCCAGTAGTGCTTGAGCAGGTAGATGCGCAGGTCCTGCTGCCATTGGCGTGTCAGCGTCAACCTTTGCTCGAGCAGCCGGCTCTTGCTGCCCTGCTGGCAGAGTTCCATGAGACGGCAACAACTGCGTAGGCATCCAAACAGGAGCACCTCCACCTCCAGGGGGGCTCCCCACACGTCCATCGGACGATCAATCATGAAGGCGCAGTCTGGTACGAACAGCACCGGCGTCCCCTCGAAGCTGGGATGCAGAACAAGATCCAGCAAAAGCTGAACCCCCCTCTGCACCTTCTGGCTCGCCCCGAACTCCCAGTCCTTGCTGCGGCGCACGTAGAGCCAGCAAAGCACCGGCCACCAGAGGCTGGCATCCACCGAGGTGATCCGCCCGATCGATCGCTGGCCATAGTCCGCGATCAGCTCGCCGTTCTGCTCAATGAAGCTGGTGGGGAACACCCCCCGTGTCTGGTACGCGCTGCTCTGGAGATCGAGGCAGAGGTCCAGAAAGTTGCGCACGATTTCAAAGCGCCCCTGCGTCAACAGGTAGATCATCACGGGCACGTTGTCCCGCAGAAAGATCTCGCCGTAGTTGAGTTCCTGGTGGTTGCGGGGATGCTCCAGGGCCGCCACTGATCCGGCCAGCTCGCCGCGTACCCGAATCAGCGTGCGCTCGAAGTGCTCCCGGGCCCGTTGCACCACCGCCTCTTCCTTCGAGCTGGGCCGAACGCGCAGCTGTTCTTGGCTGAAACTCCTGGCCACGCACATCCCCCCGGGCGAATGCCCTGTCTCCAAAACCTAGGCATGGCAAGGGGTGTGGGCGGCGACTTGGGGGCTTTGTTCAAGACTTCTATGGGCTTGATGGTGGCTAGCTGACTCCTGTGATACAGTTTTGGACTGCGCACCACCGAGAGGCGGAGCGCGGAGCCGAAAGCAGCGGATGGCGAGAGCCGATCGATGTTGTAGGTTGAAAAGGCGGTTGAGAGACCGCCGAACCGGAAGCCCTGAGAGGGGCGAACGGAGCACCTGGACAACCAAAAAAGTTTAGGAACTGACGCTTTTGCTGCGTCATGTCTGCTTTGAACTGAAGGCGCTGATCCGTTTGGGTTGAGCGCTAAGGGGAGGAGCAAGATGTGGCCGAATAGCAGCAAAGGTGTGAGGTCC